>NZ_JAEX01000013.1:51984-92198 GCF_000519125.1 Desulfocurvus vexinensis DSM 17965 | reverse complement strand
GTGGCGGCGCGCCGCCACGCCCACCCAATGCGGGATTCTCAAGGGGCGTGCCCCTTGAGCCGCCGGAGGCAAATCCACCCCGGGGCCACGCGCACCGCCCCCAGGCTTCCTCCCGCCACGCGCCCCCGGGTGCCCGGATGCGGGAAAAAATCCTTGCATCGGGCTTCGAGTTTGGCTAATACCCATTGCTCGCCGGTTGCCACGGTAGCTCAGTTGGTAGAGCAGGGGACTGAAAATCCCCGTGTCCGCAGTTCGACTCTGTGCCGTGGCACCACGAATTTCAAAAGCCCCCAGGACCCTGTCCGGGGGCTTTTTTCGTGCGGGCAGGCTCCGGCCTCGCTGCCGCGTCCCGCATCGCTCCCCGGCTCCCAGGGCGGCGCATCCCGGGGTTGGCCGACCCTCGACCTTTTGCCGCGCCATCGGCCGCAGGGCCTCGCGGGGAGACTGCGCCCCCCGGCGGGAACGCCTCGTCCAAAATACGGGTTTTCCCCCATAGGCAAAACGAAAGCGGATGCGTATGAATCTAAGACAGCGAAGGTGTTGAGGGGGGGAGTGGACTCCGGCAGGTCCACTCCACATTGAAGACGCCTCGCAGACCCTTGGGACAGGGCCGTCTGTGTCCTCCCCCTGTGAACCCGGTGCAGTGGGGGCGGTTCGCGGGGCCCGCCCAAGGGCAGCGCGCCCGGTGGAGTTTCCACCGGGCGCTCTCTTTTTGCGCCCCCGCCCGGGGCGGGGGGCGCCAGGGTGGCAGGGCGCGGTGGGCGCGGACGGAGCGCGAGGGCGGACAAGGCGCAAGGGGCGACGCGGGAGCGGCAGGGAGGCAAGGCCGGGGGGAGTGGACGGGCGGGTCCGGCGCAGGTGCGCCGTGCTGGCGGATGGACGGGACGGGGCGGGGGGACCGCCCCGGGCGCCCCAGGGGCTGGCGCCCGGCCCCGCCGGGCCCGGCCTACAGCGGCAGGCGGATGACGAAGCGGCTGCCCCGGCCTGGCCGCGAGTCCACGGCGAATTCGCCGCCGTGGTTGGTGGTGACGATGAAATAGGACACCGACAGGCCGAGCCCGGTGCCCTTGCCCACCTCCTTGGTGGTGAAGAACGGTTCGAAGACGCGTCTGCGGGTGGCCTCGTCCATGCCCGGGCCGTTGTCGGCAACCTCCAGCACGGCGAACCCGCCCTCCACGCGGGTGGAGAACACCAGGCGCGGCTGGGCCGTACCCGCCTCGCCCATGGCCTCCACGGCGTTCTTCACGAGGTTGAAGACCACCTGCTCGATCTCGGTGCGGCTCATGAGCACCGGGGGCACGCCCTCCCGGAAGTCCCGCTGCACGGCCACGCGCCGGAAGCCCGCCTTGCGGTCCAGCCCGAAGTCGCTGGCGGCCAGGGCCAGAGCGCCCTCCACCACGCGCTCCAGGTGGTGCGGCTCGTGACGCGTGTCGCTGGCGCGGCTGAATTCGAGCATGTGCTGCACGATGGACGCGGCGCGCCGCCCCGAGGCGCGGATGCCGTCGAGGAAGCGCAGGATGCCCCGGCGCCGGGCGTAGTCGTGGATGGCGTCCAGCGAGCAGCCGGCCTCGCGCGCGGCCTGGACGTTGGCCGGGCGCGCGGGGTCCAGGCGCAGCAGGATGTTCTGCGCGCCCTGGAGGATGCCGCCCAGGGGGTTGTTGATTTCATGGGCCATGCCCGCCGCCAGCCCGCCCAGGGAGACCATCTTCTCCGTCTGCACGATGAGCTGGTCCAGGCGCACGCGGTCGGTCACGTCGTCCAGGCGGATCACGGCGCTGCGCCCGGCCTCGATGGGCGCGACCATGATGTCGTAGTAGCGCGGTTCCCGGCTGCCGCAGTTCCCGCTGGCGCAGGGGCCGGGTGCGGGGCCCTCGGCCTCGGCGGCGCGCCGCTCCAGGGGCTGGCCCTGGGCCACGGCGCGGGTGGCCCCGGCCAGGTAGCGCCGCAGGTCCGGGAAGATGTCGCCCAGCAGGCGCCCCTCCATCTCGGCCCGGGGCAGCCCGGCCAGGTCCGCCGCCGCCCGGTTGGCGCGGGTCACGCGCAGGTCCGCGTCCACGCCCAGGATGGCCGAGGGCATGGCGTCCAGCACGCTGGCCAGGTACCCGTGCATGCGGTCCAGCTCGTCCAGGCGCTGGCGCAGCTCCGGGTAGTAGCTCTTGCGGATGGAGCCCGACCCCAGGCCGATGAGCCTGTCGCGCACCTCGCCCGCCGCGCCGCCTTCCGCCGCGCCGCTCTTCTTGTCCAACTCTTCGCCCATTGCGGGAGCATACAGGAAGCCCCCGGGCTTTTCATCATAATTCCGAATACGGGGCGGGCCATTTCCTACTGCGGCGCAGACGAAACAGCTCAGGCTGCGAATTTTTCCGCGCCTGGACACTGGTTGTTTACACAACCAGAGAATACTTTTTTTGATTCAGTGTTCTTTTAGTGCACAACCACACCCCGACAACGGGGAGCTGCCGGAACTCCGAATCATCACGAAAAATCATTGTTTCACAGATTGATATACAAGAACATCCTGTGGGATAACCCGCCTGGAGCTGCATACCACCCGCCCCGGCCCCGACCCTGATCCCGGGATGGAACGACGAGCAGGGGACTTTTCCGGTTCCGGTTGACCTGACAATTTTTCTTTTCTACGACAAATCCAAGCCCCGTAAGGGCGGGAATCCTTACGGGCAAGCCCTGCGGCCTCCTGCGCAGGGCGTTGTGTGTGTTGTTCTGCGGCAATCTTTGCGAAGGGGTTACCATGTCCACCCAGATCGTCCTTCTCGTCCTGTTGCCATTCGTGGCCGGACTGGCGTGCTATCTGCTGCGCGCCAGCTTCCTGCGGGCGCTGGTCGTCATGATCACAGGCGTGATCCTGGCCGTCGCCTCCGTGGCCCTGCTGTCGGCGGGGCCCGTTTCCTACTCGCCCGGTCCCGTCCTGGGCATGAGCTGGAACATGCTCATCGCGGTCCTGGATTTCGCCCTGCTCGGCGTGATCCTGTTCTACGGCTTCAAGCATGACAACCTGCTCATCAAGGTCTTCAGCGTCCTGCAGATGCTCGGGCTGGTGATCCTGGAGCTGTTCTGGGTGGACCATTCCGCCCCGGTGTCCGCGTTCTACGTGGACCAGCTCTCCATGGTCATGGTGCTGATCATCTCCATCGTCGGCTCGCTGATCTGCGTGTTCGCCCTGCCCTACATGAAGGAGCACGAGGAGCACCTGCACCTGGAGACCTCGCGCCAGCCGCGTTTCTTCCTGTTCCTGGTGCTCTTCCTGGGTGCCATGAACGGGCTGGTCATGGCCAACAACATCCTGTGGCTGTACTTCTTCTTCGAGATCACCACCCTGTGTTCGTTCATGCTCATCGGCCACGACGGCACCGAGGTCGCCGTGAAGAACGCCGTGCGCGCCCTGTGGATGAACTCCGCGGGCGGTCTGGCCTTCGTGCTGGGCATGATGTTCACCTACACCAGCGTCGGCACCCTGGACATCCAGGCCATCCTGGCCTCGGGCAGCGCGGCGGGCACCGGCCTGCTGGTGGGCATGGGCCTCATCTGCTTCGCGGGCTTCACCAAGGCCGCCCAGGTGCCCTTCCAGAGCTGGCTGCTGGGCGCCATGGTCGCGCCCACCCCGGTCTCGGCGCTGCTGCATTCGAGCACCATGGTCAAGGCGGGGGTGTACGTGGTCCTGCGCATGGCCCCGGCCTACGCGGGCAGCTTCGTGTCCGACGGCGTGGCCCTGTGCGGCGCCTTCACCTTCCTGGCCTGCGCGGCCCTGGCCATCAGCCAGTCCAACGGCAAGAAGATCCTGGCCTACTCCACCATCTCCAACCTGGGCCTGATCGTCGCCTGCGCGGGCATCAACACCCCGGCGGCCATTGCGGCGGCCATCTTCCTGATCATCTTCCACGCCGTGTCCAAGGCGCTGCTGTTCCTGTGCGTGGGCACCATCGAGCAGCACATCGGCTCGCGCGACATCGAGGACATGCGCGGCCTGTACACGCGCATGCCCCACACGGCCTGGATCACCATCACCGGCATCCTGACCATGCTCCTGCCGCCCTTTGGCGTGCTCATGGCCAAGTGGCTGGCCATCGAGTCGGCCTCGGGCCAGCTGGTGGTGGTGACCATGATGGCCCTGGCCAGCGCGCTGACGGTGGTCTACTGGGCGCGCTGGGCAGGCACCCTGCTGGCCGCCCCCGGCGACCGCCAGCCCGTGGCCGAGGCCCAGCCCGCGCTGATCCGCGTGCCGCTGCTGGTGCTGCTGGCCGGGGCGGTGGTCCTGTCCGTGGCTTCGCCCCAGGTCTACGAGGCGGTCGTCGCCCCCATGACCCCCGGCGCGGCCAACCCCATCGAGGCCTTCTACGTGTACCCGCTGTTCGCGGTGCTGGGCCTGGGCGTGCTGCTGGCCCTGCGCGCGGCCCGGCGTTCGCGCGCCATGACCTACAGCGCCCCCTACATGGCCGGATCGAACATCGGCATGGCCACCGACGGCACCTGGAACGGCCCCATGAACCAGCCGGTCAAGGTCGAGGCGGGCAACTACTACCTGCCCGCCATGTTCGGTGAGGACCGGTTGACGACCTTCGTCAACGTGGCCGCGGCGGCGCTCATCGTGCTCATGATCGGAGGTGCCCTGTAATGCTCACCACCATCCTTCTCGTTCTCGTCGGGCTCGTCCTGGCTCCGCTGGCTGGCGGCCTGCTGGCCGGCATCGACCGCAGGCTCACGGCCTGGTTCCAGTCGCGCCAGGGCCCGCCGGTCATGCAGGCCTTCTACGACGTGGCCAAACTCTTCGGCAAAGAGCCCATGGCCTCCAACCCCTGGCAGATCTTCTGCGCCTGGGTCTACTTCGTGGCCGCGGCCCTGTCGTGCGTGCTGTTCTTCCTGCAGGCCGACCTGCTGCTGATCTTCTTCGTGCAGGCCATCGGCGCGGTGTTCCTGGTGGTGGGCGCCATGAGCGTGCCCTCGCCCTACAGCCAGGTGGGCGCCCAGCGCGAGCTGATCCAGGTGCTGACCTACGAGCCGCTGCTCATCCTGGTCTTCGTCAGCCTGTATCTGGCCACGGGCAGCTTCCAGGTCAGCGACATCCTGGCCCACGAGACGCCGCTGCTCTTCCAGCTGCCGCTCATGTTCATCGTGCTCGGCTACGCGCTGACCATCAAGCTGCGCAAGTCGCCCTTCGACTTCTCCACCTCGCACCACGGGCACCAGGAGCTGGTCAAGGGCGTGCTCACGGAATACTCCGGGCCCTACCTCGGGCTCATCGAGATCGCCCACTGGTACGAAACGGTGCTGGTGCTTGGCGTGTGCGCCCTGTTCTGGTCCACCAACGTGCTGATGATGATCGTCCTGCTGGCCGTGACCTACATGGCCGAAATCATCATCGACAACACCATGGCCCGCATGACCTGGCGTTGGATGCTCAAGTACGTCTGGAGCGTCGGCCTGGGCCTCTCCGTCGTGAACCTCATCTGGCTGTACGCCAAGATCTAGCGCCATGATAAAGTCATTCATCAAGAAATCGCGCGTCAAGTCGCCCTGGATCATGCACTTCGACTGCGGCAGCTGCAACGGCTGCGACATCGAGGTGCTGGCCTGCCTGACCCCCATGTACGATGTGGAGCGCTTCGGCATCGTCAACGTGGGCAACCCCAAGCACGCCGACATCCTGCTGGTCACCGGCACCGTCAACCACCGCAACAAGAAGGTGCTGAAAAACCTCTACGACCAGATGCCCGAGCCCAAGGCCGTCATCGCCATCGGCGCCTGCGGCACCTCGGGCGGCGTGTTCCGCGAGGCCTACAACGTGGTCGGCGGCGTGGACAAGGTCATCCCCGTGGACGTGTACGTGCCCGGCTGCCCGGCCAAGCCCGAGGCCATCATCGACGGCGTGGTCCTGGGCCTGCAGAAGTTCGCCGAAAAGGTCGAAGCCGCCGAGCAGGGCGCATAGGGAGGGACGAGATGATCGAGAACATCACCGAAGTCACCCAGGCCACCGTGGCCAGCGAGGTGCTGCGCCTGAAAAACGCGGGCTACCGCCTGGTGACCATGACCTGCACCGAAATCGACGAGCGCGACCTGGACATCCTCTACCACTTCGACAAGGACCTGGAGCTGGTCCACCTGCGCATGCGCCAGCCCAAGGACCAGCCCGTGCCCAGCATCTCCGGCGTCCTGTTCGCCGCGCTGCTGGTGGAAAACGAGATCCGCGACCAGTTCGGCGTCTCCTTCGACGGCCTGATCCTGGACTTCAACCGCACCCTGTACCTGGATGCGGAAGTGACCGAAGTCCCCCTCGTCTCCAACGTCAAGATCACCAAGCAGTAAGGATACGCCATGGCCAGAACCATCATTCCCTTCGGCCCCCAGCACCCGGTGCTCCCCGAGCCGGTGCACCTGAAGCTGGTGCTCGAGGACGAAATCGTCAAGGAAGCCATCCCGGCCCTGGGCTATGTGCACCGCGGCCTGGAAAAGCTCGTGGAAATCCGCGACTACCACCAGATGGTCCAGATCGTGGAGCGCGTGTGCGGCATCTGCTCGTGCATCCACGCCAAGGCCTACTGCCAGGGCATCGAGGCGCTCATGGGCATCGAAGTGCCCGACCGGGGGCGCTTTTTGCGCGTCATCTGGAGCGAGCTGCACCGCGTGCACAGCCACCTGCTCTGGCTGGGCCTGTTCGCCGACGCCTTCGGCTTCGAGAGCGTGTTCCAGCAGTTCTGGAAGGTCCGCGAAAAGATCATGGACATCATGGAGGCCACGGCGGGCAACCGCGTGATCATCTCCGTCAACGTGGTGGGCGGCACCCGCTACGACCTCTCGCCCGAGCAGCTGCGCTGGATTCTCGAAGGCGTGGACGAGGTGGAGCAGGGCGTGCGCGCGCTGCAAAAGACCATGCTCGACGACTACACCGTCAAGTCGCGCACCGTGGGCGTGGGCGTGCTGACCCGCGAGCAGGCCCTGGAGCTGGGCGCGGCGGGCCCGACCCTGCGCGGCTCCGGCGTGGCCCAGGACATGCGCCAGCTCGGCTACGCGGCCTACAAGGAGCTGGACTTCGAGCCCGTGGTGGAAACGGGCGGCGACTCCTACGCCCGCAGCACCGTGCGCTTCCGCGAGACCCTGCAAGCCCTCGACCTGGTGCGCCAGGCCATCGCGCGCCTGCCCGAGGGCGACACCCGCGTGCCCGTCAAGGGCAACCCCGAGGGCGAGACCATCGTGCGCGTGGAGCAGCCGCGCGGCGAGCTGCTCTACTACATCAAGGCCAACGGCACCAAGTTCCTCGACCGCTGCCGCATCCGCACGCCCACCTTCGCCAACGTGCCCCCGCTGCTGGCCATGGTCGGCGGGCTGGAGCTGGCCGACGTGCCCGTCGTGGTCCTGTCCATCGACCCGTGCATCTCCTGCACGGAACGCTAAGGGAGGCCGCCATGCTGTTCATGACCTCGAACATCCTGAAGAACTTCGTGAGGCCCAAGGCCACCCGGGGCTACCCCTTTGTCGTGCGCGAGCCCTTCGAGAAATTCCGGGGCGAGCTGGTCAACGACATGGACAAATGCATCTTCTGCAACATGTGCGCAAAGAAGTGCCCGTCGCAGTGCATCACCGTGGACCGCACCACCGGCACCTGGGACTGCGACGCCTACGCCTGCGTCTACTGCGCCGTGTGCGTGGAGAACTGCCCGGTGGACAGCCTGAGCATGAAGAACGTCCACCGCAAGCCCACGGTGGTCAAGGAGCCCTTCATCCTCAAAGGCACCCCGCCCCAGCCCAAGAAGAAGGCCGGGGACAAGGCCAAGGCCGCCAAGGCGGACGAGGCCCCCGAGGGCGGCGACGCCGAGGCCAAGTAGCGCCTCCGCGCCCCTGGATTCCGAAGGCCCCCCGCCCGGGGGGCCTTTTTTTCGGCCCGCCGGGGCGCGCCGGGGCGGCATACCCTGCTGCGCTTTGTCTTGGACGCTCCTGGGAGCGCACGCAGGCGGCCCCTTTGCCGCGCGCCCCCGGCGGTGTATCCTGCAGGCCGACCCCCTGCCCCCCCCAACCGGAGGCCCCATGCTCGACGACTGCCTCGACCTGCTCCTGTCCCAGGACCTGCTGGTGCTGGCCACGGCCTCGCAAGGCGTGCCCCACACCTCGCTCATGGCCTACGTCGCCGCGCCCGACGGGCGCGAGGTGCTCATGGCCACCCTGCCCGGCACGCGCAAATGGGCCAACCTCGCGGCCAACCCCGAGGTCAGCCTGCTGGTGGACGACCGCCGCGCCGCTGCGGGCATCCAGAGCTTGCGGGCGCTCACCGTGGCGGGCACCTTCGTCCCGGCCCAGGGCGACGAGGAACGCGCCCTGCTGCGCCGCCTGGCCGCCGCCCGCCCGCAGCTGGAGGCCATCGCCTCGGCCCCCCAGGCCCGGGCCATCCGCGTGCGGGTGCGCACCTTCCAGCTTCAGGACGGCCCCCTGGCCGGGCGCGTGCTGCGGCTGTAGCCTTCGCGCGCCCTTGCCGCGCCCGCCGGGTTGCACTACACTGCGCTGCAAACCCGTACCCCGGGGGCACCATGAACGCGCTTTTCGCCTTCGCCGCCACGCTGCTGGCCATCGGGCTGTGCGCGGCCCTGATCCACGGCCGGCTCGCGGCCCTGCGTCGGCTCTGCCTGGCGGCCCTGGGCCGCGCCGATGCGGCCCTGCGCCGACGCCACGACCTCGTGGTGGCCCTGGTGGAGGCGGGCCGCAGCCAGCTGCCCCAGGCCGGGGACGCCCTGGCGGACCTGGCCCTGGCCCGCGAGGCGGCCTCCGCCGCCGCCGCCCAGGCGGCGGCCCGGGGCGAGCCCCTGGCCCTGCACGAGCTGGGACGGGCCGAAGAACGCCTGGAAACCCTGCTGACCCGGCTGCGGACCCTGGCCCGGGCCGCCCGGGAGCAGGACACCGCCGCCAGCCTGGGCCCCCTGTTCCAGGACCTGGACGACGCCGCCCACCACGTGGCCCTGGCGCGGCTGGCCTACAACGAGGCCGCGCGCGGCTACAACGCCTACCGCCACGGCTTCCCCGCCCTGCTGCTGGCCGGAGCCTTCGGCTTCGAGGACGCCCCGTTCCTGGAGTTCGGCGGGGCCCTGTTCCGCGTACCCCCCGGCCCGGGCTGCACCCGGGGCTGCCCGGACTGAGCGGCCCCGCCCCCGGGCCCGCCGCAACGCGCACCCGCACGACCCCGCCCCCGGGCACAGCACCAGCGGCGCGCCGGTTCCCGGGTGCAGCCGCGCCCCGGCCGCCCGGCGCGCACGCCGCAATGCCCCCGGGCCGGGCTCCCGCCCACGGCTGCACCAGCCCGCCCCTGCTCCCCCGCGCCTGCACCAGCCCGCGCCTGCACCAGCCCGCTCCGGAGCCCGCACCCAGGCCAGACTCAGGGCTTATTTTACAATTTTGGACCTCGCGGCTGACAGTAGTCCAATTCTTGGGGTCAGAATTAGCTTTTATTTGCAAATATGTGAAACAAGGCCCAACTGATGTATGCCATTTATGGCAAAATTTGTTAGTTTCAGCCCCCTCTCCCCCGCCTGATTATAATAATTACTTTTAAATCAGTGGTTTGCATTCTTGGCCCGCTCCTTGCTCTCCGGGGATGCGCTTCGGCGCTCGACACACCCCAACCGCTGTTGCCTAGGAGGTTTCAGGAATGCTCACCCCCCGCTCCCTTTTGAAAAGGCCGCTCTCCGGGCTGTACTTCGCCCTGGGAGCCCTCGCCGTGGTCGCCTCGGCCCCCGTATGCGCCCTGGCCCAGGACGCCCCCGAAATGCTGACCCAGGACAACGCCAACCTCCTGTGGACCCTGGTTGCCGCCATCCTGGTCATGTTCATGCAGGCCGGTTTCGCCATGGTCGAGGCCGGATTCACCCGCGCCAAGAACGCGGGCAACATCCTGATGAAGAACTTCATCGACTTTGCCGCTGGCTCGGTGGTCTTCTTCTTCATCGGCTTCGCCTTCATGTTCGGCGACTCCATCGGCGGCTTCATCGGCGGCTCGGGCTTCGCCCTGTCCGGCGCCGACGCTTCCACCGCCGACGGCATGTGGACCCTGACCTTCTGGTTCTTCCAGAGCGTGTTCGCCGCCACCGCCGCCACCATCGTCTCCGGCGGCATCGCCGAGCGCACCAAATTCAGCGCCTACATCCTGGCCAGCATCCTGGTCACCGGCCTGATCTACCCCGTCTCCGGGCACTGGGCCTGGGGCGGCCTGTGGGGCAACGAGGGCGGCTGGCTCGAATCCATGGGCTTCATCGACTTCGCCGGGTCCACCGTGGTTCACTCCGTGGGCGGCTGGGTCGCCCTGGCCGGAGCCATGGTCCTTGGCCCGCGCATCGGCAAGTACACCGCCGACGG
Source organism: Desulfocurvus vexinensis DSM 17965 (assembly GCF_000519125.1). Taxonomy (NCBI): domain Bacteria; kingdom Pseudomonadati; phylum Thermodesulfobacteriota; class Desulfovibrionia; order Desulfovibrionales; family Desulfovibrionaceae; genus Desulfocurvus; species Desulfocurvus vexinensis. The sequence continues at coordinate 81,851 of NZ_JAEX01000013.1, read as the reverse complement.
CAAGGCCAACGCCATCCCCGGCCACAACATCCCCATGGCGGCCCTGGGCGTCTTCATCCTGTGGTTCGGCTGGTTCGGCTTCAACCCCGGCTCCACCACCACCGCCGACGGCACCATCGGCTACATCGCCATGAACACCTCCCTGGCCGCCTGCACGGGCACCCTGGGCGCCATGTTCACGGCCTGGATCAAGTACGGCAAGCCCGACGCCTCCATGACCATGAACGGCGCCCTGGCGGGCCTGGTGGCCATCACCGCGGGCTGCTACGAGCTGTCCCCCATGGGCGCGATGATCACCGGCCTGGGCGGCGGCATCCTCGTGGTCCTGTCCGTGGTCTTCATCGACCAGGTGCTCAAGATCGACGACCCGGTCGGCGCGGTGTCCGTGCACGGCGTGTGCGGCGCCTACGGCACCATCATGGCCGGCCTGCTGGCCGCCCCGGGCTTCGGCAGCGCCACGGGCCTGCTCTACGGCGGCGACTTCTCCGTGCTCTCCACGCAGCTCATCGGCGTGGGCGCGGTCTTCGTCTGGGCCTTCGGCGCGGGCTGGGTCGTGTTCGCCATCCTCAAGGCCGTCGTGGGCATCCGCGTCAGCGAGGAGGAGGAGCTCAAGGGCCTGGACATCACCGAGCACGGCATGGAGGCCTACTCCGGCTTCCAGATCTTCTCCAACGAGTAGGGCACGTCCCCGCCATCTAACCAAGCACCATTCGGAGGAGCCATGAAACTCATCATCGCATACATCCGGCCCGAGAGGCTGACTGCGGTCAAGCAGGCCCTCTACGCCAAGGAAATATTCAGCATGACCGTGACCAACGTGCTCGGCTCGGGCCGCCAGAAGGGCTTCACCGAGACCTACCGCGGCGTGGTCATGGAGGTGAACCTGCTCAAGAAGGTCCGCATCGAGATCGGCGTCAACGACTCCTTCCTCGACGCCGCCCTCAAGGCCATCGAAACCGGAGCCCGGACCGGCAAGGAAGGCGACGGCGTGGTCTTCGTCCTCGACATTGCGCGCTCCCTGCGCATCCGCACCGGGGAGTCGGACATCGCCGCCGTGGCGGCGACCCGCACCGCTCCCTAGCCCCCCACACACGCGCCCCGGGCCGGACCCCCATCCTCCGGCCCGGGGCGCCCTCTTCCGCCAAAGGGACGCGCCGCCACCGTATGCAGCCCCTCGCACTCGACTACCAGACCCTGGCCCGCGAAGACCGCATCGTCACGCTTTTCCAGCCCATGGTGTCCATCAAGGGCAAGAGCGTGGTGGCCGTGGAGGCCCTGTCCCGGGGCCTTTTGCCCGACCTGCACGTCAGCATCCCGCCCGATGTGCTCTTTCCTCTGGCCACAACCCCCGCCCGGCGCCTGGCGCTGGACCGGCTGTGCCGCCAGCTGGCCATGCGCCGCTTCGCCCCGGTGCATGCCCAGTGCAAGGACCTGCTGCTGTCGGTGAACCTGGACATGTCGCTGATCAACAGGAACATCCTGGGCTCGGGCAAGTTCCTGGAGGCCACCCAGGCCGCGGGCCTGAACCCGGGCAACGTGGTCATCGAAATCATCGAGTCCAAGGTCCAGGACACGGAAGTGCTGACCCGTTTCATCGAGACCTACCGGGCCCACGGCTTCCTCATCGCCCTGGACGACATCGGCACCGGGCATTCCAACCTCGACCGCGTCTCGCAGATCAAGCCCGACATCATCAAGATCGACAAGGGCCTGATCCGCGACATCCACTGCGAGTACCACAAGTTCGAGATCGCCAAAGCCCTGGTGCGCTTGTCGCGCAACATCGGGGCCATGGTCGTGGCCGAGGGCGTGGAGCAGGAGGCCGAGGTGCTCGAACTCATGGGCCTGGGGGTGGACATCTTCCAGGGCTTCTATTTCGCCCGGCCCGCGCCCCTGGACGCCGCGCCGCCGCCCACACCGCGCCGGGTGGCCTCCGTGGCCCGCAACTTCCGGCGCCGCGTCATCGAGACCATCAACGAGAAAAAGGCCCTGCACGAAACCTACGACCGGGCCCTGCGCGAGATCGTCGCCGCCCTGGGCACCCAGGCGCCCCGGGGCTTCAACCGCGCCCTGCTGGACCTCATCCACTCCCACGAGGACATCGAGTGCATGTATGTGCTCAACTGCGCGGGGCGTCAGGTCAGCGCGACCGTCTGCAACCCCTACGCCGTGAGCGAGGCCCGGCGCTTCATCTACCGCCCCGCCCCGCGCGGCACCGACCACTCCCTCAAGGAATACTTCCTGCCCCTGTCCGCCGGGCTCGAAAAGTACACCACCGAGCCCTACATCTCCCTGGCCAGCGGCAGCCTGTGCACGACCATCTCGGTGCGCTTCGGCGACCGGGCCGGGCGGGCCTTCATCCTGTGCGTCGACATCAGCGTGAAACGGTGAGTCGATAGGCCGGGGCCGGGCGGTGCCGCGGGGGCGCCGTCCGGCCCCGGCCCCCAGGCCTCTCCGTGCGCCGCGCGCCAACCGGCGCCCGGCACCCGCACAACGCGCTCCCCTCCCCCTCCCCCCGCGAAGAGGGGCCCCATTCCAGCGCGGGGCACAGCGTACCCCGGCCCCACACGGCCAAGGCGCCCCCCGGCAGAGCCGGGGGGCGCCTTGGCGTTGCCCGGGGCGCGCGGGGGTCAGCGCACGTAGTTGGGCAGGTTCATGAACAGGTCGCGGGTGTAGGTGATCATCTTGTCCATGATCCACGGGAAGGAGACGAGCAGGGCCACGAAGATGGACAGGATCTTGGGGATGAAGGTCAGGGTCATCTCCTGGATCTGGGTGGCGGCCTGCAGGATGCTCACGGTCAGGCCCACCAGAAGGCCCACCCCGAGCATGGGCAGGGAGATGAGCAGGGCCATTTCGATAGCCTGGCGCGCGAAACCGACGACGAATTCGGGGGTCATGGGCCGTGTCTCCTTGGGCGGCGCTCAGGCCGCGAAACTGTTCACGAGCGAACCGGTCAAGAGGTTCCAGCCATCGACCATAACGAAGAGCAGCAGCTTGAACGGCAGGGAGATCATCACTGGCGGCAGCATCATCATGCCCATGGCCAGCAGGATGGAGGCCACCACCATGTCCAGGATCAGGAAGGGGATGTAGATGAGAAAGCCGATCTGGAAGGCCGTCTTCATCTCGCTGATGACATAGGCCGCCACCAGCAGCGGGGTGGGCACGTCGTCCTTGGTCTGGGGGCGGTCCATGCGCGCGATGGAATAGAAGATGGACAGGTCCTTCTCGCGGGTGTGCTTGAACAGGAACTCGCGCAGCGGCGCCTCGGCCTTGCCCAGGGCCTCCTGGAAGCCGATGTCCTCGTTGAGGTAGGGTTGCAGGGCCTCGTCGTTGATGCGCGTGCCCGTGGGCAGCATGATCATCACGGTCATGAAGATGGCCAGGGAGGCCAGCACCTGGTTGGGCGGCACCTGGTTGGTGCCCATGGCCTGGCGCAGGAACGAGAAGACGATGATGATGCGCGTGAAGGACGTGGCGGTGAGCACGATGGACGGCGCCACGGAGAGCACCGTCAGCAGGAAGAGAATCTCCAGGGTCGTGGCGACCTTTTCGGGCTCGGTCTGCCCTGCGGCCAGGCTCAGCTGCAGGGAGGGCACGGACGGCTCCTGGGCCAGGGCCGCCGCCAGGGGCAGCAGCGCGAAAAGCAGGAGGCTACATGCCGCCGTCCTTGGCGCGAGCCTCGTCCAGGGCCTTGTCGAAATCCTTTCGATCAGTGTCATGGCCGGTGTCCACTTGCGTCAGCAGGTTGATGGAGGCGTCGGTGACGCCCAGCACCATCCGCTTATTCAAGAACCGGACCACGACGATGCTCTTCTTGGGCCCCAGGCTCATGGTGCCCTCGATACGCAGGTCGCCCGAGCCGAAAACCCCAAGGCCCATGCGCTTGCCGAAGCGCTTGAGCACCCAGAAGCCAAGGAACATCAGCGCCAGCAGAAGGCACAGCACCCCCGCCACCTGGAACAGCGCCCCGGTCATGTCCCCGGCCTGGGGCAAGGTTTTGACGCTCTCCCGGGCCTCGTCGTCCAGCGGCCCGGGGCCGTCGCCCAGGGCCCCGGCCAGGGCCCCGGCGGCGCCGGGGGCGGTGGCGTTCACCGCCTGGCGGACGGCGGCGCCCGCCTCCGGGGCCGAGGCGTTGGCAGCGCTAGCGGCGCTAGCGCCGCTAGCGGCGGTGGCGGCGGCGTCAGTCTGCGCCGTGGCGTTGGCGGCCAGGGCGGGCGAGGCCGTCAGGGCGGCCCACAGCGCGCACAGCATGAACAGGGCGACAAGACGACGGAGGTGCGGCATGGCGTGTTCCCGCTAGGCGAGCTGCTTGACGCGCTCGATGGGGCTGATGATGTCGGTCAGGCGCACGCCGAACTTCTCGTTGATGACCACCGCCTCGCCGCGCGCCACGAGCTTGCCGTTGACGTAGATCTCCAGGGGCTCGCCCGCCAGCTTGTTCAGCTCGATGACCGAGCCCTGGCCCAGTTGCAGCAGCTCGTTGATGAGCAGCTTGGTCCGCCCCAGCTCCGCCGACACATCCAGGGGGATGTCCAGGATGAAGTCCAGGTCGCGCTTGGTGCCGTCGGGCCGGGGGGCCTTGGCCTCCTCGGTCAGGTCCTTGAAGCGCGCGTCGGTGCTCTGGGCGGCCAGCCCCGCCTGGCGGGACTCCTTGTCCATCTTGGTCTCTTCCTCGCTGGCCAGGGCCGCGGCCCACTCGGCGGCCAGGGCGTCGTCGTCCGCCGGGCCGGAGTCGGCGGCCTTCATGGCCTTGGCGTCGGCCACGGCGTCAAGGTCGCCGCTCTCTTCCAGGGCGGCAGCCCATTCGTCGGCCAGGGCGTCTTGATCCATATCCTTTTCCATGCCGTCACCCCTCGGTGTTTGGGTTCGCCCCAGGTGCTACTGGACGACCATCTCGGTGAAATAGACCCTCAGGACCATGGACCCACCCACGATCTGGTTCAACCGGCTGACAAGCTCGTCCTTGAGGGCCAGCTTGCTCTCCATGGACGAGAGGTCCGCGAAGGTCTTGCTCGACAGTAGCAGGATCACCGCGTCGCGGACCTTGGGTTCGTTCTTCTTGAGCTTTTCCGCCGCATCCTTGTTCACCAGCTCCACGTCCATGGACATCTTCAGGTAGCGCCGCCCCAGGGGGTCGGCCAGGTTGACCAGAAAGGTCGGCAGGGAGACCAGCTGCGTGTTCTGGGGCTCGGCCTGGGCGCCCTCGACGGGCTGGCCCTCGGCCCCGGCCTGCTCTTCGGTCTGCTGGCCCATGCCCAGAAGGCCCATGATCTGCGCGCGGAAAAAGAACCCCGCGCCGCCCAGCAGCGCCAGAATGACCACGGCGATAATGATCCACTTGAGCTTGCCGCTCTTCTTGCCGCCGTCCTTGGGGGCCTCGAGTTGTTCTTCGGCCATGGTGCGGCCTCCTTTTTGTTACGGTCCGCCCCTGGTCACTGGACGTAGGCTCCAAGCCAGGGGGTGGTCTTGAGCAGGATTTCCACCCTGCGGTTCTGGGCCCGGCCCTCTTCGGTGCCGTTGTCGGCGATGGGCCAGGCCGGGCCGTAGCCGGACACGGAGAAGCGCTCCGGCGGCAGCCCGCTCGACAAAAAGAACTCCAGCACCGCCAGGGCCCGCTCGCCCGACAGGGCGTGGTTCGCGTCGCTCCCCCCGCCCACGTCGTCGGTGTAGCCCGAGACGTTCACGGGCGCGGGCATGAACAAGAGAACTTCCAGCACCGGCTCCAGCAGCCTGCGGGCCGCTTCGGAGAGCTGCGCCCCGCCCGAGGGGAAAAGCAGCGCGTCGGTAAGCACCAGGGCCACGCCCTCGGGCCGGGCCAGCACCTTGAGGTTGGCATCCAGGGTGCTGCGGCTGATCTCCGGGGGCAGCTCGTCATCCGGGAACAGCAGGTCCTTGATGCGCTTTTGCTTTTCCAGCACCTCCCAGGGCTTGTCCAGGGCCTCGATGATGAACTTCACCCGCTGGGGGATGCGCCCGGCGCTGCGGTTCGTCAGAAACCCGACATCGTCCGTGAAGAAGGTGATGCGCGTCAGCACACTGCGGTCCATGGACGACATACTGAGCAGCAGCACGAAAAACGTCAACAGCAGGGTCACCAGGTCGCCGAAGGTGACCAGCCAGCCGTCGCTGGCCATGCCTGCGGATTTCTTCTTCTTGCGGGCCACGGCCTAGGGCTCCGCAGGCGCGCCCGGCGCCCCCCGGTTCTCGAAGCGGAAGATGAAATCCTTGTACTCGAAGAACTCCTCGGGCACTGGCTGGCGCAAAAGGCCCATGTGCTCCTGCCACTGGGCGTTGCGCTTGTCCAGGATGATGTCCACCCGGCGGTTCTTGCGCCGCCCCTCGGCGGTGAGCTCCGTGTGCCGGGGGTGGAACCTGCCAAAGGCCTCGACGCGCAAAAGCTCCGGGTCCATGCCCGCGCGGGCCAGGAACTGGTAGACCGTCATCACCCGCGCGAAGGACAGCCTCCACGACTGGTCCATGACCTGCTCCTGATCTTCCACGCGGAAGTTCTCCTGTTCCTCCTCGCGCAGGGACGAGGTGTGCCCGGCCAGCAGCAGCGGCACGCGCACCTGCAGGAACACCGGCAGGGCCGCCTCCAGGATCTGCCTGCCCCGGGGCCGCAGCTCCGTCCCCCCGGGCTCGAAGAGCACGTCGTCGGGGATGGAGAAGACCTGCACGAACCTGTTGGAGGCAAAATCCAGGTCGTCCTCGATGTCCTCCCAGATCATCTCGCGCAGGGGTTCGAGGTCGTTGATACTGGGCATCTCCATGGGCCCGGGCTCCACCGAGGTGCGCCGATCGCGCTGGGAGAGCACATCGTGGCTCTGCCTGCCCACGCCGAAGGTGCCGATGATGGAGCCGATGACCACCAGCTTGCGCCGCTCGTCGAGCACCGACATGCTCACCAGCAGCACGAAGAAGGTCAGCATCAGGGTCATCATGTCCGAGAAGGTGATGAGCCACCCGGGCTGTCCCTGGGGTTTTTCCTGCTTCTCCTTGCGGGCCATGGGGCGCTCCCGGACCTAGGTCACGTCCTGCTTGCGGTCCTTGGGCGGCAGGAAGCTGGAGAGCTTCTCCTCGATGATGCGCGGGTTCTCGCCCTTGGAGATGGACAGGATGCCCAGCAGCACCATCTCCTTGAGCAGCACCTCCTCCTTGCTCCTGGTCTTGAGCTTGCCGGCCATGGGGCTGAACACCAGGTTGGCCAGCACCGCGCCGTAGAAGGTGGTGATCAGCGCCACGGCCATGGCCGGGCCGATGGTCGAGGGGTCGCTCATGGTCTGGAGCATCTGCACCAGGCCGATGACGGTGCCGATCATGCCCATGGCCGGGGCGTAGGTGGCCAGGGTGGTCAGCAGCTCGGCGCCGGTTTCGTGGCGCTCCTCCAGGTACTGGATCTCGGTTTCCAGCACCTCCTGGATGGTCTGCGGCTCCAGGCCGTCCACGGTGAGCTGCAGGCCCTTGCGCAGGTAGAAATCGTCGATCTGCTTGATGATGGGTTCCAGGGACAAGATGCCCTCGCGCCGGGCGCGGTTGGCGTAGTCCATGAACTTCTCGATGATCTCGGCGGGGCTTTCCATGGACGAGAAAAACGTCTGGCGCACCACGGGCATCACCGCGAGCATCTTGGGCAGGGGGATGCTGACCAGCGTGGCGCCGATGGTCCCGCCGAAGACGATGAGCATGGACGCCACATCGACGAACACCAGCGGGCTGCCGCCGGTGACGATGGCTGCGGCCACCAGGCCGAAGGAGATGATCAGCCCGATTACAGTTGCGAGATCCATGAAGCCCTCTTGCCTGTCCGGCCCCTTGCTGTTTGCCTACTTCTGCGGGCGCGCGCCGAAGATGCGCGTGCCGATCCGGACCATGGTCGCCCCTTCCAGAATCGCCTGGCGGAAGTCGTCCGTCATGCCCATGGACAGGACGGGGAGCCTGCGGCCCAGCCGCAGTTCCAGGCCGTCGCGCAGCTCGCGCAACCTGGCGAACAACGGACGGCGGGCCTCGGGGGCCAGGTCGAAGGGCGGGAGTGCCATGAGCCCGGCAAGGCGCATGGTCTCCAGGCCGGCCACGGCTTCGGCCAGCCCGGGGAGTTCGGCTTCGGCAACACCCGCTTTCTGACTCTCCCGCGCCAGATTGACCTCTATGAGCACGTCCTGTACCGGGGCGCAGGCTGCCGCGATGCGGTCATGCAATGTCCGGGCCAGTTTCAGGGAGTCGAGGGTCTGCACCAGGACGAAACGCCCGGGCAGGAACTTGGCCTTGTTGGTCTGCAAGGCGCCGGTGAAATGCCAGCGCAGCCCGAGGTCGGCCAGTTCGTCCTGCTTGGCCAGGGCCTCCTGCACATAGTTCTCGCCGAAGTCGCGCTGCCCGGCCAGGGCCGCCGCGCGCACGGCCGCAGCCGGGTGCCATTTGGACACCGCCACCAGGGTCACGTCCCCCGCCCCGCGCCCCGACTCACGCGCCGCCGCGCCGATCTCCTCGCGCAGTTCGGCCAGCCGCCGGGCGATGTCCGTTTGCATGTCGTCGTGCACTGTCACTGTCCTTCTGCTTGCCGGGGCCGAAGTCTCTTTCTGCCTATCCTATCGCCCAATTTTTGCAGAAAAATACCCATCACTTAACCCAGAATTACGTGCCTGAATGGCCGGGATTACTCTCGCACCTAATGTTTTCCAAATCAATTTCAGTATGTTGAAACAATTTGTGCCGTCAAGATTACGCTGTTTAACGCGGCTTGGCGCGGTTTAACGCGGTTTAACGCGGCCTGGATAGGCGCTATCCCTTAGGCGCCGCCCCTGTCTTTTTCCTGCCGTACGGCAAACCAGCGCGCCGCCCTCGTACGCCCGGCAACCAGCACCTCCCCCCGCGACTTGAGCGTCCTCACAAGCCTTTGGATATAATCGGGCGACTGTGCAGGCAGCACCTGCTGCAACTCGGCAAGCGTCGTTCCCTGGTCACCGCAGGCGCGCACATGTTTGAGCACCAGGGCGAGGTTCGTCTCCCGGTCCAGGCCGACCCGGCGCGTGTGCGCCCCGGGGCGGCCCTGCATGACGTAATACTTCCTGGACAGGATGAAGCGCTTGCCCACCCGCTCCACCACGCCCTTGCGCACAAGCCGGGTCGCAGCCTCCAGAAAGCCGGAAGGCACGTCCACATCCCTGCTGATGTAATGCAGGGCCGCCATTTCAGAGGCGCCGAACTGCGCCGCATCACGTTCGCCGACCTGCTCCAGGAACCGGAGCAGGTCTTCATCGACCACGGCGCCGTGCAGCGAAAGCGCGACGTGCTCCTCGTCCGTCCGCGAATAATCCGGCGGCAGCTTGCCGTCGCGGATGGAAGAGCGCCACATGCGGTCGATGCCCTGGCCGGAACGCTCCACCAGATCGGTCTTCTCCAACGCCTCGGCAATGCGCCTGTTCCGCCAAGAGGATTTGAACATCAGATTGTCCACCGTCAGCCCACGGGGCAGGCCGCCGGGGCTGTCGATGTCGATCCGTTGGGGATACTGGCGCACGAACACCGACTCCGTCCGCCGGTAATCGCGGTGGCAGACGGCATTGAGCAGCCCCTCGCGGAAGACCTCCTCCCTGAAAGCCGGGATGTCCCGACGCACCAGCCCGACCTGGAAGGCATGCGTCTCCACGCGCAGGCGGACAGTCTCCCACAGCCGGTCCATGAACAGCAGCAGGCCTTCCCGGAAGGCAACCCGCTGCTGGTGGTCTATGGAAGCTTCCGAGGAGCGGTATTCGAAGATCACTTCCGCATCGGGGAGAAGACGGGACAGGCTCCGGCTCTTGCCCAGCAGGACCAGCGCCGCGTTGGTCACCCGGCCTTCGGCCAGCAGTTCGGCGTTCTCCAGAAGCTGCTCCACGGGCCATGAGGCCACTTCCGCGCCGGAGTCACCACCCGCCCACAGCTCCCGGAACCGCTGGATCGCCTGCGGGTCGAGGTCATCAAGACCGGCTTCGGCGCAAATCTGGGCGGAGTGGTCCCCGTCCGTCTCACTGAAAATAGCCCGCAACCGTTCCGACCCCATGCCCGCGAGGCTGCCCCCCCGGCGGCACCAGAAGCCGCTCTCATAGCTCCTGGCGCTTCCGGCGGGTCGCCCGGGGATGGACAAGACAAGGACGCGCCGCCCCTGCGGATCGAATTCCTCCCGGACCTGCACCTCGAACCGCAACGCGTTGTAGATGGCGTTGCGCAATTCGTCGAGATCGCCAAAAGCGCGGGTGCCAACGATTTGTCGCGGCAGACGGTCGGTGACGCCCAGGACGAGATGCCCCCCGCCCTCGTTGGCCAGGGCCACGCAGTACTTGAAAAGCTGGTTTTTCTCGAAACCGCGCTTGGCCTCCTTGAACTCGATCCGCTCGGATTCCCGGCAATCCAGCATCCGGGCCAAAACAGGGCTGATCTCCGTCATGCTCGCTCCACCTTGGGCCCTTGGCCCGCCTACTCCCCCAGCCCCAGGCCGCGCAGGAAGTGCGGGTCCTCGGTCCAGTCGCGGCGGACCTTGGCCCACAGCTCCAGGTGGACCTTGCCGCCCACCAGGGCCTTGAGCTCCTGGCGCGCGGCCTGGCCCACGGCCTTGAGGGTCTGCCCGCCCTTGCCGATGACCATGGCCTTGTGGCTGTCGCGCCCGACCCAGATCAGCCCGCCGATGCGCGTCAGGCCGTCGATCTCCTCCCACTGCTCGATCTCCACGGCCACGGAGTACGGCAGCTCCTGGCGCAGGGCCAAAAAGAGCTGCTCGCGGATGGCCTCGGCGGCCAGAAAGCGCAGCGGCAGGGTGGAGAGCTGGTCCTCGGGGAACATGGCCTGGCCCTCGGGCAGCACGGCGCGCACCGCGCCCAGCAGCTCGGGCACGCCCTGGCCCGAGGCCGCCGACACCGGGAAGACCTCGGCCTGCGGCCACAGCGCCCCCAGGGCCTGCATCACCGGCAAGAGCCCCGCCTTGTCGCGCACCTGGTCGATCTTGTTCACGGCCACGAACACCGGCTGGGCCAGACGGCGCACGCCCTCCACCAGGGGCGCCAGCTCCTTGTCCAGCAGGGCCGGTTTCTTGGCGTACAGGCCCGCGTCGGCCAGCACCACCACGGCGTCGGCCTGCTCCACGGCCTGCCAGGCCGACAGATTCAGGAAGCGGTTCAGCCGCCCCTTCATGCGGTGCACGCCCGGGGTGTCGAGGAACACGATCTGCGCGCCCTCGTCGGTGAGGATGCCGGTGATCTGGTTGCGGGTGGTCTGGGGCTTGGGGGTGACGATGGCCACCTTCTGCCCGAGCACGGTGTTCAAAAGGGTGGACTTGCCCGCGTTGGGCGGGCCCAGCAGGGCCACCGTCCCGAAGCGGAAAGGATTTTGTTGTGTTGTCATGCCTGGTTGCAGCTCCTTGGGGGTGCGGACGCGGCCGATGGCGGCGGGGGCCGCCGCGGGCCGGTTGACTCCGCGCGGCGATGATATACCCTATACACTTGCGCGCGAAATTGCGAAAGTCCATCAATTCACCGCCAAATGCAAGGCTTGCCTTGGACCCTGCCTTCGGCTATCGGAACCCACATCTATGAGCAAAAGCCTGATCATCGTCGAGTCCCCGGCCAAGGTGAAGACCATCAAGAAGTTCCTGGGTCGCAACTATGCCGTGGAAGCCTCCGTGGGCCACGTGCGCGACCTGCCGCCCAAGGCCCTTGGCGTGGACGAGGACACCTTCGAGCCCGAATACCGCGTCATCGGCGGCAAGGAAAAGGTCGTGGAGCGGCTGACCAGCGCCGCGGCCAAGGCCGACAACGTCTACCTCGCGCCGGACCCCGACCGCGAGGGCGAGGCCATTGCCTGGCACGTGGCCGAGCTCATCAAGGACAAGAGCAAGGCCATAAGCCGCATCCAGTTCAACGAGATCACCGCGCGGGCCGTGCGCGAGGCCCTGGAGCACCCCCGCGAGCTGAACCAGGACCTCTTCAACTCCCAGCAGGCCCGGCGCGTGCTCGACCGGCTGGTGGGCTACAAGGTCTCGCCGCTGCTGTGGAAGAAGGTCAAGAGCGGCATTTCCGCCGGGCGCGTGCAGTCCGTGGCCCTCAAGCTCATCGTGGACCGCGAGAAGGAGCGCCTGGCCTTCGTGCCCGAGGAGTACTGGGTGCTGCGGGCCACCCTGGCCGGGGCCGAGCCGCCCGCCTTCGTGGCCGACCTGGCCAAGGTGGCGGGCAAGAAGGCCGAGGTGGGCGACGCCGCCATGGCCCAGGCCGTGGAGGACGAGGCCCGCACGGGGCCCTTCGTGGTGGCCGAGGTCGCCGAGAAGGAGCGCACCCGCCAGCCCGCCCCGCCCTACATCACCTCCACCCTGCAACAGGACGCCAACCGCCGCCTGGGCTACTCGGCCAAGAAGACCATGGGCGCGGCCCAGCGCCTGTACGAGGGCGTGGAGCTGGGCGGCGACCGGGGCCTGACGGCTCTGATCACCTACATGCGTACCGACTCGGTGCGCATTGCCGACGACGCCCGCGACGCGGCGCGCGAGTTCATCATCGGCCGCTTCGGCGAGGACTTCTACCCGCCCAAGGCCCGCCACTTCAAGACCAAGGCCTCGGCCCAGGACGCCCACGAGGCCATCCGCCCCGTGGACGTGGCCATCACCCCCGAAGACGTGCAGGCCGCCCTGCCCGCCGAGCAGTTCCAGCTCTACAAGCTCATCTGGCGGCGCTTCGTGGCCTCGCAGATGGCCGCCGCCCGCTTCTGGGACACCACGGTGGACATCGCTGCGGGCAGCACCCTGTGGCGCGCCAAGGGCGAGCGGATGCTCTTCGCGGGCTTCCTCAGGGTGCTGGGCGGCCAGGACGACGAGCAGGGCCCGGACAACGAGCTGCCGCGCCTGGAAGCGGGCCAGACCCTGACCCTGGCCGACTTCTCCAAGGAGCAGAAGTTCACCCAGCCCCCGCCGCGCTACAGCGAGGCCTCGCTGGTGCGCGAGTTGGAGGAGAAGGGCATCGGCCGCCCCTCGACCTACGCGGCCATCATCTCCACCATCCTGGGCCGCGAGTACGTGGAGCAGGTCAACAAGCGCTTCGCGCCCACGGACCTGGGCGTGGTGGTCAGCGACCTGTTGAGCGAGCACTTCCCCCGGCTGATGGACGTGGGCTTCACGGCGGGCATGGAAGAAGGCCTGGACAAGGTGGCCGACGGCCAGCAGGACTGGATCGGGCTGCTCAAGGAGTTCACCGCCGACTTCTACCCCTCCCTGGAGCAGGCCCGTGTAGGCATGCGCCGGGTCAAGGCCGGGCTGGACACCGGGGTGGCCTGCGAAATCTGCGGCAAGCCCATGGTCATCAAGTTCGGCCGCGCGGGCACCTTCCTGGCCTGCACGGGCTACCCCGACTGCCGCAACACCAAGAACTTCACGCGCAACGAGGAAGGCCGCATCGAGATCGTGGAGGCCGCGCGGGTGGAGCCCGAGAAGGTCGGGCGCGCCTGCCCCGACTGCGGCGGCGACCTGGTGATCAAGAACGCGCGCACGGGCAGCCGCTTCATCGCCTGCAACAACTACCCCGACTGCACCTACGCCGAGCCCTTCTCCACGGGCGTGCCCTGCCCGCAGTGCGGCAAGGGCGAGCTGGTGGAAAAGTCCTCGCGCCGGGGCAAGCTGTTCTTCTCGTGCAGCCGCTACCCCGAGTGCGACTACGCCCTGTGGAACAAGCCGGTGCAGACCCCCTGCTCCGCCTGCGGCTGGCCCATTCTCGAAGAAAAGACCACCAAGACCCGGGGCCGCCACCTGGCCTGCCCCAACAAGGCCTGCCGCCACACCCGGGACCTGGACGAGGAATAGCCCGCCGGGCCCGCCGCCCCGGCCCGGCCCAGGGGGAACGCACGCGTCATGTCCAAGAAGTGGATCACGGCCAAGCTGCCCGAGTTCGTGCGCGACGTGCTGCGCGATTTCTGCCTCGTCAGCCGCGAGCTGGAAGGCGAGTTCCGCCATTTCGACCGCAGCGGCCACGTGGACTTCGCCGTGCTCTCCAACCTGCTCGGCCAGGAGATGAACAAGGGCCTGCTCTGGCACCTCAAGGACACGGCGCACGTGCTCTTCAAGCACGATGACCGCCCCGGCGCCCAGCTCCTGGGCCAGTTCCTGGACTGGAGCGTGGGCTACATCTTCCACGACGCCATGAAGCTGCGCGAGGACGCCTACCAGCAGCAGAACTACGCGCCCTGGTTCCGCAAGCTGCGCGACCAGAGCCCGGGCGGGCGCGGCGCGAGCATCGGCGACGACCTCTACGGCGTGCTGGACCAGACCAACGAAAGCATCCAGCGCGAGGTCAACCGCATCCGCTTCCTGCTCTACACGTGCAGGCGGCTGTTCAACGAATACCTGGCCCTGCACGCGGACAACGAGCTGCTGGCGCGCTTCCTCTTCGCCCAGAACGAGCTGGTGCGCGAGGTCTTCGGCGACGGGTACGGGCGGCTGGTGGAGCGCGTCTACGGCGCCAGGCCCCAGCGCATGTACGTGCTGGCGGCGCGCAGCCTGCGCCGGGGCGGCTGGGCCGAGGAGTCGGCCCGGGCCCTGGCCCTGGCCGAGGCCCTGGCCCCGGGCTGCGCCGAGGTGCTCGAAGAGCGCCTGCGCCTGGCGCCCCGGCCCCAGTAGCCGCGCCCCCGGCGCCCCACTTTCCCGTCTTGCCCCCGCGAGCGTTCTGATAGATGATGGCGTGCCCGGCGCCGCCACCCCTGCGCCCGCACCCCCCCCCACGCGCCACGAGGAGGAACCGCCCCCATGCCCTTTTTGCATTTCAACCGCTGGAAAACGCAGTACCCGCTCCAGAACCAGGAAACCCCCGAGCTGTACCGCGAGAATTTCCCCTATACCAAGATCGGCCGCGTCAACTTCGACGACAGCTTCCTGGTGCCGCGCCCGGCGGACCCGATGTTCATCACCGACACCACCTTCCGCGACGGCCAGCAGGCCCGCCCGCCCTACACCGTGAAGCAGATCGAGACCATCTTCGACATGCTCCACCGCCTGGGCGGCACCTCGGGGCTCATCCGCCAGAGCGAGTTCTTCCTCTACTCCGACAAGGACCGCCGCGCCGTGGAGCGCTGCATGGAGAAGGGCTACAAGTTTCCCGAGATCACCGGCTGGATCAGGGCCAACCAGGCCGACCTGAAGCTCGTCAAGGACATGGGGCTCAAGGAAACCGGGATGCTCACCTCGGTATCCGACTACCACGTGTACCTGAAGCTCAAGAAGGACCGCCAGCAGGCCATGGACGACTACCTGAAGATCGTCGCCACGGCCCTGGACTGGGGCATCATCCCCCGCTGCCACTTCGAGGACGTGACCCGCGCCGACATCTACGGCTTCTGCATCCCCTTCGCGCGCAAGCTGATGGAGATGAGCGAGGAGAGCGGCCTGCCGGTGAAGATCCGCCTGTGCGACACCCTGGGCTTCGGCGTGCCCTACCCCGGCGCGGCCCTGCCGCGCTCGGTGGCCAAGATCGTGCGCGCCTTCACCGACGAGGCCGGGGTGCCCGGGCAGTGGCTGGAATGGCACGGGCACAACGACTTCCACAAGGTGCTGGTCAACGCCTCCACGGCCTGGCTCTACGGCTGCTCCGGGGCCAACGGCACCCTGCTGGGCTTTGGCGAGCGCACGGGCAACGCGCCCATCGAGGCCCTGGTCATCGAGTACATCTCGCTGACCGGCGAGGACGACGCGGCCCACCCCGAGGTCATCTCCGAGATCGCCGAATACTTCTCGCGCGAGCTGGACTACCGCATCCCCGACAACTACCCCTTCGCCGGGCGCGACTTCAACGCCACCAGTGCGGGCATCCATGTGGACGGGCTGATCAAGAACGAGGAAATCTACAATATCTTCGACACCGGGCGCATCCTGGGCCGCCCGGTGCCGATCATCATCACCGACAAGTCGGGCCGCGCGGGCGTGGCCTACTGGATCAACCAGTCCCTGCAACTGCGCGGTGCCGACGCCATCGACAAGCGCCATCCCGCCGTGGGCAAGATCTCCGAGCGCATCAACGAGGCCTACGAGAAGGGCCGCACCACCTCCTTCTCCAACAAGGAGATGAAGGTCCTGGTCAAGCGCTACCTGCCCGAGTTGTTCGTGTCCGAGTTCGACCACCTCAAGAAGGTCGCCCACCAGCTGGCCGCCAAGATCATTACCAAGCTCTCCCAGGACTGCGAGATCAGGAGCCTGTCGTCGGACAAGGTCGAGCGCTGCATGGACGACTTTTTGGACGACTACTCCTTCATCCAGTACATCTACCTCATCGACACCACCGGGCACCTGGTGGCCAGCTCGGTCTGCCACCCCGAGGACGAGCCCAAGTACAAGACCTTCGACCACCAGACGGACTTCTCCACCCGCGACTGGTTCGTGGAACCCATGCGCACGGGCAAGATGCACGTCACGGACTTCTACAAATCGCACTTCACCGGCAAGCTGTGCCTGACCGTGGCCACCCCGGTGGACGACGAGGACCTGAACATCAAGGGCGTACTCGGCGCGGACATCCGCTTCGAGGAACTGCTCAAGCGCCAGGAAGACCTGGAGCTGGACACCGAGGACGAGGACACCCTGCCGCCCAGCGAGGACTAGGGCGGCCCGGAGTCCGCAACGCCCCCACAGCCGGGGCCCGGCCCCGCGCCGGGCCCCGGATTTTTTCATCCCCCCGCCGCCCGGGCACGCGGCGCCCGCCCTCTTCCCCTGGGCGCCATCTTCCGCTACCATGCGCGCCATGCGAGCCATCCGCGCCAGGGAGATCATCATCCACCCCCGCCGTCCGCCCGTGGACGACGGCGCCGTGGTGTTCGACGCCGGGCGGGTGCTGGCCTCGGGCGCGGCGGGCGAAGTGCTGCGCGGCTTCGCCGGGCCCGTGGAGGACCTGGGGCCCGTCACCGTGACCCCGGGGCTCATCAACGCCCATGTGCACCTGGAGCTGTCCCATGTCGCCGGGAACACCACGGGCGGCCAAGGCTTCACCGCCTGGGTGCGCAGCCTGCTGACCAACTCGCTGGTCAAGCTCTCCCAGCTCGCCCTGGACAAGGCCATCGCCCAGATCCAGGCCAGCGGCACCGTGGCCGTCATCGACATCACCTCGCGCAACACGGCCCAGGTGGCCGCCGCCCTGGACGCCGCGAACATCGGCGGGCTGCTGGCCGTGGAATTCTTCGGTTTCGCCAATGCCGGGGCCCTGCGCTGGCCTGTGGACCTGGACGAACTGTCCGGCCCGGCCCGGGAGCGTGTGGCCGCCGCCGGGCACGCCCTGTACTCCACCCACCCCGAGACCCTGGCAGCGGCCAAGGCCTGGTGCACCCGCCACGGGCGGCCCTTCTCCATGCACCTGGCCGAGCACCCCGACGAGACCGAGCAGATGCTCACCGGCAAGGGCGAATTCGCCCGGCTGCTGCGCAAGGCGGGCGTGCTGCCCGAGGACTGGGCGCCCCCCGGCTGCCGCCCCGTGGCCTACGCCGACCGCCTGGGCCTGCTGGACGAGAACACCCTGGCCGTGCACTGCGTGCAGCTCGACCCGGGCGACATCGCCACCCTGGCCGCCCGGGGCGCCTCGGTCTGCCTGTGCCCGCGCAGCAACGAATACATCGCCGTGGGCCGCGCGCCCTGGCAGGCCCTGGACAGCGCCGGGGTGCCCCTGTGCCTGGGCACCGACGGCCTGTCGTCCAACCAGGACCTGAGCCTGTGGAACGAGGCCGCCGCCCTGCTGCGCGCGCCCGGCGGGCCGGGGTTCTTCCAGGTGCTGGAGTGGATGACCCTGAACCCCGCGCGGCTGCTGGGCGCCCAGAGGCTGTACGGAACACTTGAACCCGGCGCGGTTGCAGGGTACAGCATAGTCCCGGACGGAGCGATCCGTGCGGCGTGACCCGGGGCCCGGGGGCCTTTTTCATATCAGACGCGCGTGCCGCCCGGCAGAGGCGGCATTTTTTTGGCCGCCGCCCGGCCCCGCCGCCCCGCGCGCCCGGCCCGGGCGGCCCACCCCCAGCAGCGAGGACACCCCATGCACTGGACCCACAAGGACTTGCTGGACGTCTGCGACCTCTCCACCGGAGACGTGGAGCGGATCTTCGAGACCGCCGACTCCTTCATGGAGATCAACCGGCGCCAGGTGAAGAAGGTCCCGACCCTCAAGGGCAAAAGCGTGGTGCTGTTCTTCGCCGAACCCAGCACGCGCACCAAGACCAGCTTCGATGTGGCCGCCAAGCGCCTGTCGGCGGACACCTTCTCCCTGGCCAAGTCCGGCTCCAGCCTGAGCAAGGGCGAAAGCCTCAAGGACACGGCCTGGACCCTGCAGGCCATGAACCCCGACGCCATCGTGCTGCGCGACTCGCGCTCGGGCGCGGCGCGCTTCATCGCCGAGCGCCTGGACTGCTCGGTGCTCAACGCGGGCGACGGCTGGCACGCCCACCCCACCCAGGCCCTGCTGGACGCCTTCACCCTGCGCCGGGCCTGGGGCGGCGAGTTCGCCGGGCGCACGGTGACCATCCTGGGCGACATCGCCCACAGCCGCGTGGCGCGCTCTAACGTCAACCTGCTGACCCGCCTGGGCGCCACGGTGCGCGTGTGCGGCCCGCGCACCCTGCTGCCCCCGCGCCTGGACACCTGGCCGGTGACCGTGTGCCACGACCTGGGCAGCGGCCTGGACGGCGCCGACGCCGTGATGTGCCTGCGCCTGCAGCTGGAGCGCCAGCAGGACGGCCTGCTGCCCAGCCTGCGCGAATACGCCCAGACCTGGGGCCTGTCGCGCCGGGCCCTGCGCAAGGCCAAGGCCGGGGCCAAGGTGCTGCACCCCGGGCCCATCAACCGCGGCGTGGAAATCGCCTCGGACCTGGCCGACGACCCCGACAGCCTGATCCTGGACCAGGTCGCCTCGGGCGTGGCCGTGCGCATGGCGCTGCTGTTCCTGTTCCTGACCCGCAAAGACTAGGGAGGCCCCCGTGTCCAACGCCGAATTCATCGTCAAGGGCGCCCGCTGGCGGGGCGAGAGCGTGGACGTGCTCGTGGCCCAAGGCCGCATCCTGGAGCTGCGGCCCTCGGGCAACTACATGGACCCCGGCGCGCAGAAGATCCCCGCCGGAGGCGCGCTGCTGCTGCCCGCCCTGACCGACTGCCACGTGCACCTGCGCGAGCCCGGCTTCGAGTACAAGGAGGACATCGTCTCCGGCCTGGGGGCCGCCGCCCAGGGCGGGTTCGCCAACATCATGTGCATGGCCAACACCCGCCCGGTGAACGACGAGGCCGCCGTGACGGAAATGATGCTCGAAAAGGCGCGCCGCGCCTGGAAGAACGGCCCGCGCCTGTTCCCCGTGGCCGCCCTGACGCGCGGCCTGGCCGGGGCCGAGCTGGCCGAGCTGGCCGAACTGCGCCGCGCGGGCTGCGTGGCGGCCTCCAACGACGGGCTGCCCGTGCGCAATTCCGAGCTGTTCCGCCGCGCCGTGGAATACGCCGCCGACGCGGGCCTGATCGTCATCGACCACTGCGAAGACCCCGACATGGCCCCCGGCGCCGGGGTCAACGAGGGCGAGGTCAGCTCGCGCCTGGGCCTCAAGGGCCAGCCCGTGGCCGCCGAGGCCATGCAGGTCGCCCGCGACATCCTGCTGGCCGAATACCTGGGCCTGCCCATCCACATCGCCCACGTCTCCTGCCGCCAGGCCGTGGAACTCCTGGCCTGGGCCAAGGGCCGGGGCGTGCCCGTGACCGCCGAAACCTGCCCGCACTACCTGCTGCTCACCGACGAGGCCGTGGAGAACTACTCCACCGCTGCCAAGGTCAGCCCGCCCCTGCGGACCTTGGACGACGTGCTGGCCGTGCGCCAGGCCCTGCGCGAGGGCGTCATCGACATCCTGGTCACCGACCACGCGCCCCACGCGGCCCACGAAAAGGAGGTGCCCTTCGCCGAGGCGCCCAACGGCATCTCCGGGCTGGACACCGCCCTGGCCCTGACCATGCGCATGGTGGACGAGGGCATTTTGGACCTGGACACCGCCCTGCGCGCCTGGTGCTGGCGCCCGGCGGAGATCTTCGGCCTGCCCGCCTGCACCTTCAAACGCGACGACCCGGCGGATTTCGTGCTCTACGACCCGGGCGCGCCCTGGGAGCTGACCCCCGAGCGGATGCGCTCCAAGGGCAAGAACACGCCCTTCATGGGCCAGACCCTGCCCGGGCGCGTCAACGCCCTGTTCGTCGGCGGGGTGCGAATCGTTTGACGGACCGCCTCCCGTATCATTATAGTGCTCGTCCCTTGACGTGACGCCTGCCAACCGGAGACAAGAATGAGCGACCCCTATAAAGACGCCATATCCATCTGCAAGACCATCATGCGCAACGGCTACGACGCCTACGTGGTCAATGCCAGGATGCAGCGCCTGGTGCAGGACGACAGCGGCACCGTCGAGCTGGACATCGCCACGGACATCGATTTCAAGGGCCTGGACCGGCTCTTCCCGACCATAGAGCGCTCCGACGCGGCCCTGGCCTTCGCCAAGCTGCACGAGGGCAGCGTCCTCTACCGCTTCTACCCCACGGACATCGAGGACGGCTCGCACCCCGAGGAATGCGTGGCGCGCGTCACCCCCCGGCTGCTGCAAAAGCTCCAGGAGCGGGGCGAGGTTTCCCCCAGCCTGACCTGCCCCTACATCCCGGCCACCGAGGACCACTACCAGGGCTTCGACGACCTGGGCTCCGGCGAGGTCAAGCTCTCGGGCATCCCCGACGAAACCCTCAAGCGCGACTACCTGCGCGCCGTACGCGCCATGCGCTTTGCCGCCAACTACCACCTGCCCATCGAGAACAACACCTGGATGGCCATCCTGCGCGGGGCGCGCCGCGTGCTGGACTACGTGTCCGTGTCCGACATCATGGACGAATGGCGCAAGGTCGAGGCCGAGAACATGGCCGACTTCGTGCGCCTGCTCTTCGACTCCATGATCCTGCACGGGCTGGTGCCCGAGGTCGCCGCCCTGTCGCGCGTGCGCCAGCGCCGAAGCGACACCGAGTGGGAAACCGTCTTCGACCGCACCCTGGCCGTGATGCGCCACTACCCCGAAGAGCTGCCCTTCGACTGGCTGGGCACCATGTCCTGCCTGTTCCACGACGTGGGCAAGCTCTACACCGCCGAGTTCTTCGAGGGCGAGTGGACCTTCTACCAGCACCACCGCGTGGGCGCCAAGGTCACGCGCAAGATCTTGAAGCGCCTGCGCTTCTCCTCCGGCGACATCGACCTCATCTGCCACCTGGTGCGCCACCACAGGCGCTTCAGCTACATGCTCACCGACCGGGGCATCCGCCGCTTCAAGGCCCTGGACGAATACCCCCGGCTGATGGAGATCGAACGCGCCAAGGTCAAGGCGCGCGGCGGCAACTACACGGAATTCAACCACAACATGAAGATGCTGGAGCGCACGGACACGCCCGAGGAAATGCTCGAACCGCTGCTCAACGGCAACGAAATCATGGACTTCGCGGGGCTGCAGCCCGGCCCGGCGGTGGGCATCATCCGCGAGGCCCTGCTCAAGGCCCAGGTGGCTGGCGAGGTGGGCTCCATCCCCGACGCCGTGGAATTCGTCATCCGCTACAAGGAGCGCGAGGCCCTGGCCTAGCCCCGGCGCCGCCCGGCCCGGCAACCAGCGCCCCGGGAGCCCGCGCGGCTTCCGGGGCGGCGCGCCCCTCGGCCCCCAGGCCGGAGACCAACATGGTGAACCTCGTCGAACTGACCCTGGCCGAACTGGGGGCCCTGCTCGCGGACCTCGGCCAGCCCGCCTACCGGGCCGAGCAGGTCTGGCAATGGCTGTGGCAGAAGCGCTGCCGCGACGTGGGCGAGATGACCAATCTTTCCAAGGAGCTGCGCACGGCCCTGGCCGACCGCGCGACCATCGCCTGGCCCGAGGTGGCCGATGTCCAGGTCAGCGCCGACACCACGGTCAAGCTGCTGCTGCGCCTGGCCGACGGCGCCCTGGCGGAAACCGTGCTCATCCCCGAGCGCACCCATGTGACCCAGTGCCTGTCCACCCAGGTGGGCTGCCCCATGGCCTGCACCTTCTGCTCCACCGGGCAGATGGGCCTTGTGCGCAACATGACCATGGGCGAAATCCTGGCCCAGCTCCTCGTGGCCCAGCAGTATCTGGCCGACCAGGGCCAGGACCCGGACGAACTGAAGAACCTCGTGTTCATGGGCATGGGCGAGCCGCTGCTGAACCTGGACGAGCTGATGAAAAGCCTCGCCGCCCTGGGCCACGACAAGGGCCTCAACTTTTCCCCGCGCAGGATCACCGTGTCCACGTGCGGCGTGCCCAAGGGACTGGAGGTGCTCGGAGACAGCGGCCTGGCCATGCTCGCCGTCTCGTTGCATGCGCCGACCCAGGAGCTGCGCGCGCGGCTCATGCCCCGCGCCGCGGCCCTGGCGCCCCTGGACGAACTCATGGCCGCCCTGGACCGCTACCCCCTGCGGCCCCGCCAGCGCATCACCTACGAATACATCATGCTGCGCGGCGTGAACGACCAGCCCGAGCACGCGCGCCAGCTCGTGCGCCTGCTGGGCCAGCGCAAGGCCAAGGTCAACCTCATCGCCTTCAACGCGTCACCGGGCGCGGCGTATGCAAGCACCGAGCGCATGGACATCCTGGCCTTCGAGAAGATGCTGCACGTCAAGGGCCTGACGGCCACCATCCGCGGCAGCAAGGGCCAGGACATCGCCGCCGCCTGCGGCCAGCTCAAGGCCGAGCACGACCGCATCACAACCCGTTGCGACAAGGACAACGCACAATGACCAGACCCGACTTCAACCCCGATTTCAGCAAAATGGGCGGGCTCGTGCCCGCCATCGCCCAGGACGCCGACACCGGCGAGGTGCTCATGCTGGCCTACATGAACCAGCAGTCCTGGGACCGGACCCTGGCCACCGGCGAGGCGCACTACTGGTCGCGCAGCCGCCAGAAGCTGTGGCACAAGGGCGGCACCAGCGGCCATGTCCAGAAGGTCAAGGCCATCCGCATCGACTGCGACGACGACACCGTGGTCCTGCTCATCGAACAGGTCGGCGGGGCGGCGTGCCACAAGGGCTACCGCTCCTGCTTCTATCGTGAACTGCGCGGCGGTGACGTCAGCACCTGCTCGCCCCTGGTCTTCGACCCCAAGGAGGTCTACAAATAATGGCCGCTCCCCAGAACAACGGCGCCCTGATCAAGTTCGGCATCCCCAAAGGCTCCCTGCAGGACGCCACCATCGCCCTGCTCGCCCGCGCGGGCTGGAAGATCCGCCAGCACCACCGCAACTACTTCCCCGAGGTCAACGACCCCGAGCTGCGCTGCTCCATGTGCCGCGCGCAGGAAATGTCGCGCTACGTGGCCAGCGGCACCCTCGACCTGGGCCTGACCGGCAAGGACTGGGTCCTGGAAAACGACTCCGACGTGGTAGTCGTCTCCGACCTGATCTACTCCAAGGTCTCCAACCGCCCGGCGCGCTGGGTGCTGGCCGTGGCCGGCGATTCGCCCTACAAGCGCCCCGAAGACCTGGCCGGCAAGAAGATCGCCACCGAGCTGTGCAACTTCACCCGCAACTACTTCGCCAGCGCGGGCATCCCCGTGGAGGTCGAATACTCCTGGGGCGCCACCGAGGCCAAGGTCGTCGAAGGCCTGGCCGACGCCATCGTCGAAGTCACCGAGACCGGCACGACCATCAAGGCCCACGGCCTGCGCATCATCGCCGAACTCATGCAGACCAACACCCAGCTCATCGCCAACAAGGCCGCCTGGAACGACCCGGCCAAGCGCAGGAAGATCGAGCAGATCGACATGCTGCTGCACGGCGCCCTGGACGCCGAATCCCTGGTGGGCCTGAAGATGAACGTGCCCAAGGACCGCATGAAGGACATCCTCGACCACCTGCCCGCCGCCAACTCGCCCACCGTGGCCAACCTCATGGACGACACCTGGCTGTCCGTGGAAATCGTCGTGGCCTCCTCCACCGTGCGCGACCTGATCCCCGCGCTGCGCGAAAAGGGCGCCCAGGCCATCATCGAATACGCCCTGAACAAGGTCATCTAGGGGCACGCGGCCCGGGTGGAAGACCGGAAGAAGGGGGAGCAGGGGCCTTTGTCATTCTTCGCAAGGGCGCCAAAAGCCCCCCGCTCCCCCTCTCCCGGACCCACACCCCCCTCACTCCAAAATGCGCTCTCGGGGGAAAGGCTGGGGGTTTTTCGGGGCTGGAGGATGGGGCTGTGGAGACGGGCGCTCCAGGAACACGAGACAGGGGGGCCCCCTGACCGGGTCTGATCTTAAACCCCCCGGGCCGGATTCCCTTGCGGGAATCCGGCCCGAGGTTTTTGTTCCGGTATTAAGTATCAAATGCACAAACAAATTAAGGGTCGCCCAATTGAATAAATTGGGCAACCCTTAACGTAAATTTTAAAAATACCAATCCAAACCAACAAATGCATTAACAACTAAAAGCAGGGCTAATCTTCTATTGAATCTTCAAGGAGGTCACGAAGCTCTTTCAGTTCTGGTGAATACACGCCAGTGTAGCAGTATATCATCATGTCTCTGAGAACATTAAAAATTGGGACGGAAAGACATACATTTGTCGGCTCTATTGCCGCTGGTCCTTGATCAATCACGACTTGAATTCTATCAAGTCTTACAACGCCTTCTTTCAGTGATGCCGATTTTGGCAGATAAAAAAACTGCCGAAACAACAAAGATTCAATGTAAGGCATCATCTCCATAATAAACCCTTCGCCGTATCCCTCACGACAAATGGTATATATGGGAGCGACAAAAAGAGAGTCCTCCTGAAGATGCTTTTTCCCTTTTTGGCGTAAAATCTTGGTGAATTCTGGAAAGCAGTCTAGTCCATTGGCAACAATTATAGCTGGTCTTTTCTTTGCTCGTTGGACAAGCAGTTCTTCATGAGAGCGAAGATTTAGGTATTTTACAGGTAAACTTCTGTCTCGTTGCCGAAAATCTCCTGGCCTATTGGCATCACGAAGGATGAACTTCACTTCTGTGTGTTCTTCTGGCGAAAGTCTTTCGACATCAAGAATCTGGGGAATAGGCGTGGGCATTGGTGCTGGCACATAGCAAATTTGCCCCAGGCAAAAATCGCTTGGTTTAATGGAGCAAAAAAATTCTTCTTCCGGATAGATTACAGTAAGACTCATTGTGTTTCTATCTTTGCAGAGCCAGAGAAAGAAGGCAACGATTCTGCATCATTAATAAATTGAATAAACTTACTATAACTGTCGGCCTTAAAACGAGACAGCCTTGCATCTTCTTCAGCTAGAAGCTTTTTGCCTTCATCGTATTTTTTACCCATCCTTGATATCAATTCTTTGGCTTTTTGAATTTCATCCTTCGTAAGCGGTCTTTTTTTGATTTCCTTGGGCGCTTCAAATTTTGTCACCCTAGCAAAATCAAGTATATTCCCTTTTTTTGCACCATGCATAGGTTCTGTATCAAAATACACATAGTCAAGAAGCTCCGCAGTATCATCCCCAAAACGTCGAATAGCCCATTGAATTTTCGAAACAACGATAATGTTTAGCTTTTCACCAATTGATGCAGCATCATCGTCATAACATTTAAATATGCTATATTCTTTATCAATGTCGAATTTACTATCAAATGTGTTTTTATTAATATCTCCACGCCTGACCGCTTCGTCTATTCTGCGCATAGCTTCACTACAATATGGTCCATAATAAACGAATGCCCATGGCAAATCAGAATATTTCTCTCCAGTAACCTTTGCATGATAATAATCAAAAAGATACATGAACTTGACAAGACGATTCGTTGTCAAGAAGATATCGCTTTTTGTTGCATACCAAGCTATATATTTTATTATATCTGAATATAACATTTTCACTGCTAGTGTTTTATGGAATTGACAATTGAGAACAAGTCAAAATAGATGCCGACATGGCCTCATTAAACCGATATACCCACGAGAAGTGTCGCGTCAACAGAGACTTAGCCGTTTGTTAATTATATGTCTCTATTAACTGTGATTGTTTTTGTTGTTAATCTCTAATCTGCAATATCCTGAAATCATTATCTCTTTCATCTTTTATCTGCTATTCTGGTTGGCCCGAATCATTGGAAGGACCAGAATTACAATGGCAAAACGACGGAAGCGACCGACACCCTACAGCCTGCTCGCGGAGGCACGAACGGCATCAGTCTATGATCGCGCCACCATGAGTGACGATGCTGCGGACGCCGTCAGCCTTGCGTTCCAGTTCAGTCTTCATCCGCACTAAATCCTTGACAGTGTTTTCTTTTAGCATCCTTTGATGCTACACCACCAAGGGCGAAAATCCAGGTCCCGCATTGTGCGTTTGATACTTAATACCGTTTTGTTCGGCCTGGCAAGGGCGTTCCCATCTCCCGCCCTGCCCCCGCCCCGGCTGGCTACGGCGCTTCGCCGCAGTCAGCCGGGGCGGCGTACGGGGTCCAGGGGCCCTTGGCCCCTGGCGGGGGGGTGCAGGGGGGCAGCGCCCCCCTGCCGGGGTCCGGGGCAGCGCCCCGCCAACCCCGCCGCCCTTCGCCAAACCTTGGCCCTTGCGGGCGGGGGCCGGGGGCCGTATAGTCGCCGGGTCATGGATCTTTTCCGCGCGGATCTGCACATCCACTCGCGGTTTTCGCGGGCCACGAGCAAGGCGCTTTCGCTGCGTCTGCTGGCCGCCTGGGCGCGCATCAAGGGCCTGGACGTGCTGGCCACGGGTGATTTCACGCATCCGGGCTGGCGGGCGGAGATCGGCGAACAGCTCGAGCCCGACGGCTCGGGGCTTCTGGTGCTCAAGGACGCCCGGCGGCTGGAGCGCGAGGTGCCGCTCCTCGACGGCTACCCCCTGCGCGGCCAGACGCGCTTCATGCTCGGCACGGAAATCAGCTCCATCTACAAGCGCGGCGGCAAGACGCGCAAGGTCCACAACCTGGTCTTCATGCCCACGCTGGACATGGCCGACGCCTTCACGCGCAAGCTGGCCCAGGTAGGCAACGTGGAGAGCGACGGGCGGCCCATCCTGGGGCTGGACTCGCGCGATCTGCTGGAGATGGTGCTGGGCATGGGCCCGCAAGCCTTCCTGGTGCCTGCGCACATCTGGACGCCGTGGTTCTCGCTGTTCGGCTCCAAGAGCGGCTTCGACACGGTGGAGGAGTGCTACGGCGACCTGGCGGGCGAGATTTTCGCCATGGAGACGGGCCTGTCGTCGGACCCGGAGATGAACTGGCTGTGGTCGGCCCTGGACCGCTACCGGATGATTTCCAACTCCGACGCGCATTCGGGGGAAAAGCTGGCCCGCGAGGCCAGCCTGTTCAGCGGCGAGGTGTCCTACGGGGGCATCTACCGGGCCCTGCGCGGCGAGGCGCTGGGCCACAAGTTCCTGGGCACGCTGGAGTTCTTCCCCGAGGAAGGCAAGTACCACCTGGACGGGCACCGGGCCTGCGGGGTGGTCATGGAGCCGCGCGAGACGGCCTCGCGCGGGGGGGTCTGCCCCGTGTGCGGCAAGCCGCTGACCGTGGGCGTGCTGCACCGGGTCACGGAGCTGGCCGACCGCGAGGCGCCGGTGCGCCCGCCGGACGCGCCGGGGTTCACGTCGCTGGTTCCCCTGGCCGAGGTGCTGGGCGAGGTGCTGGGCGCCGGGCCGGGCACCAAGAAGGTCCAGGCCTTCTACGGGCGGCTCATCGCGCGCTTCGGCTCCGAGCTGGCGGTGCTCCAGGATGTGCCGGTGGAGGAGCTGACCCGCCTGTCCGCGCCGCTGGGCGAGGGCATCGGGCGCATGCGCCGGGGGCAGGTCTTCAAGCGCCCGGGGTTCGACGGCGAATACGGCGTGATCAGCGTGTTCACGCCCCAGGAGCAGGCCGAGCTGAAGCACGGCAAGGCGCTGTTCAAGCTGCCGGGGGCGCGCTGCCCGGCGCCGCGCCCGGCGGCCAAGGCCCCGGCCCCGGCGCCCGGGGAGCAGGAGCCGCCCTCCCTGGTGGCCCCGCTGCCCCCGCTGTCGCTGCTGCGGGCCACGGCCCCGGGGCCGGACTACAACCCCGCCCAGCGCCGGGCCCTGGAGGCCGGGCCCGGGCCGGTGCTCGTGCTGGCCGGGCCGGGCACGGGCAAGACGGCCACGCTCATGGGCCGCATCCGCCGCCTGCTGGACGGCGGCGAAACCCCGCGCCACCTGCTGGCCCTGACCTTCACCCGCCGCGCGGCGGGCGAGCTGTCGCGCCGCCTGCTGGAGCTGCGCGGCGAATCCCAGGCCCTGCCGCGCGCCGACACCATGCACGCCCTGGCCTACGAATGCTGGACCCAGAGCTACGGCGAGGCGCCGGTGGTGCTCACCGAGGACGGCGCCCGGCGCGTGTTCGCCGAGGCCAATGCGCAGCTCGAGGCCCGCGAGATGCGCGCCCTGTGGCAGCGGCTGAATCTGGCCCGCGAACGCATGGCCGACCCCGGGCCGGACCTGGCCGAGGCCGCCCACGCCTACGCCAAGACCAAGGAATCCTGGAACCTCGCGGACTACACGGACCTTTTGCATTTCTGGCTGGAGCAGATCGAGGCCGACATCTGGCCCAACCCCTACACGCACATCCTGGTGGACGAGGTGCAGGACCTCTCGGCGCTGCAACTGGCGCTGGTCAAGGCCCTGGCCTGCCCGGGCGGCAAGGGCGTGTTCGCCATCGGCGACCCCAACCAGGGCATCTACGGCTTCCGGGGCGCGGCGGGCGATGCCCTGGAACGCATGCGCGGCTGGTGGCCGGACCTGGAAGTGGTCAGCCTGGCGGACAACTACCGCTCGGCCCAGGCCGTGCTCGACGCCGCCGCCGCCCTGGTGCCCGGCGCCCCGCCCCTGACGGCGCGCAACGACCACCCCGCCGAGGTCCGCCTGTTCAGCGCGCCCACCGCCGCCCGCGAGGCCAGCTGGATCGGCGAGCACATCCGCACCCTGCTCGGCGCCACCAGCCACTCCCTGGCCGACGGCGGCGATGCGGGCCAGAGCCTTTCCCCCGGCGACATCGCCGTGCTCGTGCGCGTCAAGGCCCTGGTGCCGGTGCTCAAGTCGACCCTGACCCGCCTGGGGCTGCCGTGCTCGGTGCCCGAGGCCGAGGCCTTCTGGTCCGAGCCGCGCGTGGCGGCCATCCTCGACGCCGCCGGGCACACCTTCGGCATCATCCCGCCCGCCAGGGCCGAGCAGGCCCAGCGCCTGGAGCTGCCCGAGCGCGTGCTCGTGCGCGGGCCCATGGCCCTGCAAGCCTACCTCCAGGGCAACCCGCCCTTCGACCGCATGTTCTGGCAGGGCCCGGAGTTCCTGCAACTCAAACGCTCCTTCGCCGAGTTGGGCGGCTGGCAGGCGCTGCTCAACTGGGTGCACCTGCAAAGCGAGCTGGACATGGTCCGCGACCGGGCCGAAAAGATCCAGATCATGACCCTGCACGCGGCCAAGGGCCTGGAATTCGACACCGTGTTCCTGCCCGCCCTGGAAGACGGCCTGCTGCCCCTGGCGGGCACCGACTTCCTGCTGGGCCAGGGCGAGGCCGCCCTGGACGAGGCCCAGCTGGCCGAGGAACGCCGCCTGCTCTACGTGGGCATGACCCGCGCCAAGACCCGGCTCTGCCTGAGCCACAGCGCCAGCCGCACCCTGCATGGCCGCGAACTGCGCCTGCCGCCCTCGCGCCTGCTGGCCGAACTGCCCCAGGGCGCCCTGACCCGCACCCGGCTCGTGGGCCGCACCGTGCAGCAGGCGCAGCAGCTGGGGCTGCTGGGCGAATAGGCGCGGCGGCGCAGGCGGCGAGCACTGCCGGGAGAGGGGGGAGCAGGGGGCCTTTTCTGGCGCCAAAGGCCCCCTGCTCCCCCCTCTCCCGGACCC
>NZ_JAEX01000013.1:0-51974 GCF_000519125.1 Desulfocurvus vexinensis DSM 17965 | reverse complement strand
CTCCCGGACCCTCTCCCCCCTCATCCCCCAAATGCGCTCTCGCGGGGAGCGGCCGGGTCGGCGTGGCCATGCGCGGGCGTGGGCGCGGATACGGTTCCAAGGCGGTTTGGGCGCGAACTGCCCGGCATCCGGCTCCGGCCCTGGGCGGGGGGAAGGGCCGAAGTCCTGCGCATGATGGGGCCGGAGGTCGTCCGGCCCTGGGCGGCGGGGGGCTGGCTTGAGGAAGGGGCAGAGGGCGCTTTTGGAGAAAACGTGTGGGATGAAAGGCAAAGGCTGGCGCTTCAGCGCGCCGGGAAGCGGCTGACGCGGGCGGGGCGGCCCTGGGCCGCGCCGTCCTTCGTCGTGCCGGGCACGGTGGGCGAGAACTGCCGTTTCCTGGCCGGGCTGGCGCCCGAGGTGGGGCTGCTGTTTTTCGAAACGCAGGCCTGCATGGCCTATGGGCCGCAGGATTTGCCCCCGGAGCTGGCGGGGCTGGGGCTGCGCTACCATGTCCACCTGCCCCTGGACCTGCCCTGGGAGCGCGGGGTGGCGGCGGTGTGGGCCGTGGTCCGCGCGCTGGTGGACAAGGCCGCGTTCCTGGCGCCCTGGGGCTATGTGCTGCATCCGCCCGGCACGGTGCGGGAGCTGGAAGCCCTGGTGGGCTTGTGGACCGGGCATGGCCTGGACCCGGCGGCCCTGCTGCTGGAGAACGTGCGCGGCAACGATCTGACGGCGCTGCTGGCGCCCTCGGCGGCCCTGGGCCTGTCGCTGTGCCTGGACTTGGGCCACCTCATGGCTTACAACCAGCCCATCCCGGAGCTGGCGCGCGACTGGCAGCGGGTGCGCATGCTGCACCTGTGCGCCCCGGGCCCGGGCGGGCGGCACAGGCCGCTGGCGGAGCTGGACGGGGCCGGGCGCGCGCTGCTGGCGCGGCTTGTGGCCGCAACCGGCCCCCGGGCGGTGCTGATGCTCGAAATCTTCGACGCGCCCGGGCTGTTCGCCTCGGCGGCGCTGCTGGCGGACTGGATGGAGCAATGGAACGCGGCCCCCTGACCCTGATCCTTGGCGGCGAGAAGTCGGGCAAGTCGGACTACGCCTTGCGGCTTCTGGCCCGCTCGCCGGGGCCGGGGCTGTTCGTGGCCACGGGCCGCGCCCTGGACGCAGGCTTCCGCGCGCAGATCCAGGCCCACCGCGCCGGGCGCGGGCCGGAGCTGCCCGTCTGCGAAGTGGGCACCGGGCTGCCCGAGGCCCTGGCCCAGGCCGCCGGGCGCCACGGCACCGTGCTGGTGGACAGCCTGGATTTCTGGCTCTTCGCCTGCCGCGCCGCAGGGGACGAGGCCGGGCGCGTGGCCGCCCTGCTGGCGGCCCTGGACGCCATGGGCCCCACGGGTGTCATCGTGGTGTCGTGCGAAATCGGCCTGGGGCCCGTGGCGCCCACGGCCGAGGTTCGGGCCTTCGTGCGCGCCCTGGGGGCCCTGAACCGACAACTGGCCCGGCGCAGCACCCGGGCCGTGCTGGTGGTGGCCGGGCGCGCCCTGGCCCTGCCCGAGGACTGACCGTGGCCTATTTCCGCAGCCTGCCCAGGATCGAAGACCTGCTCGCCCTGTTCAAGAAGCAGGAGCGCTGGCTCATCGCCATCAACGCGGACCCCGACGCCCTGGCCTCGGCCATGGCTCTCAAGCGGATCATGGTCCACCGCGTGCAGGACGTGGGCATCGCCCACGTCAACGAAATCTCCCGGCCCGACAACCTGGAAATGATCGCCAGCCTGCGCATCCCCACCCGGCGCATGAACCCCAACTACACGGCCCAGTTCGACCGCTTCGCCCTGGTGGACTCCCAGCCCCACCACCACAAGGACTTTGCCGGGCTGCGCTTCTCCATCGTCATCGACCACCACCCGCGCAGCACCGAAAATCCCGTGGACGCCGATTTCGTGCACATCCAGCCCGACTACGGCTCCAACTCCACGCTGCTCACGGAATACCTCTACAACATGGACATCCGGCCCGGAAAATTCCTGGCCACGGCCTTGCAGTACGGCATCAAGACGGACACGTCCTCCTTCGAGCGCGCCTTCTGCGAGGCCGACCTGCGCGCCTTCCAGTACCTGAACAAGTTCGCCGACGCCCTGCTGCTGCGCAAGATCTACCGCTCCGAGTTCCAGCTCGAATGGCTGCGCTACTTCTGCCAGGCCTACTTCAAGATGCGCGTCATCGGCGACGGCCTGTTCGCCTTCCTGGACCATGTGGAGAGCCCGGACATCCTGGTCCTGCTGGCCGACCTGTTCCTGCGCGTGCAGGGCCGCTCGTGGACGGCCATCTCGGGCATCGTGGACGACAAGGCCGTGGTCATCTTCCGCGGCGACGGCCTGCGCCGCGACATGGGCAAATTCGCCCAGCGCTGCTTTGCCGACGTGGGCTCCGCCGGGGGCCGCGTCAACGCCGCGCGCGCCGAGGTTCCCGTCTCCGCCGCGCAGGACGAGCCCTCGGTGGAGGCCTTCGTCTGGAAGCGCCTGCACACCAAGCGCAAGCGCCCCCAGAAGCCCGCGCCCGAAGCCCCCGCCCAGAACCAGTAACCCGCCCAGGAGCCCCCATGTCCCTCAAGGAACGCCTCGGGCTGGAGCAGGACCCCGTCTTCCTTGTGGACGGGCACGCCTTCCTCTACCGCTTCTTCTACGCCAACCCGGGCATCTCGCGCTCCGACGGCTTTCCCACCAACGCGGTGTTCATGTTCGTGCGCATGCTCTTCGGCCTGGTGCGCACCGAGTCCGTGCGCTACGCGGGGTTCTTCTTCGACGGCAAGGGCCCGACCTTCCGCCACGAGCTGTTCACGCCCTACAAGGCCCAGCGCCCGCCCATGCCCGACGACCTGCGCGCGCAGGTGGACCACGTGCTGCGCGCCATCGGGCTCATGGGCTTTACCACCGTCACCAGCCAGGGCGTGGAGGCCGACGACTGCATCGCCGCCCTGGCCGCGCGCCTGGGCGCCGGGCGCCCGGTGGTCATCGTCGGGGCGGACAAGGACCTACGCCAGTGCCTGGCCCCGCAGGTCTTCCTGTGGGACCCCGGCGCCAAGAAGGACAGCGTGCTGACCCTGGACGCCTTCCGGGCCGAAACCGGGCTGGCCCCGGCCCAGTGGCCCGACTTCCAGGCGCTCATCGGCGACAGCGCCGACAACATCCCCGGCGTGCCCAAGGTCGGGCCCAAGACGGCCCTGCGCCTGATGCAGGACCACCCGACCCTGGAGGCCCTGCGCGAGGCCGTGGCCGCCGGGGCGGGCGAGTTCAGCCCCGCCCTGCGCCAGCGCCTGGCCGAGCACATGGACGACGCCTTCCTCTACCGCCGCCTGACCACCCTGGACACCACGGCCTGCCCGGAGCTGGGCCTGGCCGAGCTGGCCTGCGCCGCGCCCGACGCCCAGGGCATGGCCGACTTCCTGGCCGAGTTCGAGCTGCGCTCCCTGGGCCGCGAGCTGCCCGCCGTGCTGGCCCTGGCCACCCGGGTGGCGGGGGCCACGCAGGCGGCGGGGGCAGGGGCCCCGGCCCCCGGGGCGTCCCGGGCCAAGGCCGGGCCCGCCGCCCAGCAGCAGGTCTCGCTCTTCGAGATGGCCCCGGCGCCCGCCCCGGCCCAGGCCGACATCCAGGAGGCCAACGCGCCCTCGGCCCTGCCCGCCGCCGCCGGGCTGGTGGCCGGGCTGCTGCCCGAGCCCGGGGCCGCCCCGGGGGCCGACACCTTCCTGGTGGGCCTGGGCGGCGAGGAGCTGCGCAGCCCCGGGCCCGTGGCGGCCCTGGCCGCGCATCTGGCCCCGGCCCGCGCCGTGGCCACGCCCGACGTCAAGGCTCTTTTGACCCGCGACCCCGCCTGGGCCGCCCTGCCCGAGGACCGCTGGTTCGACCTCGGGCTGGCCGCCTACCTGCTCTCCCCCGAGGACCGCAACTACTCCTGGGAGCGCCTGACGGGCCGCCTGGCCCCGGAGCTGCTGGCCGCGCCCGTGGCCGGGCAGGCCTGCACCGCCGCCGCCCTGGCCCTGGCCCTGGAAGGCCGGCTGGCCGCCGCCGGGCTCGACGCGCTCATGCGCGACATGGAAACCCCGCTCATCGGCGTGCTGGCGCGCATGGAGCGCCGGGGCGTGCTGGTGGACACGGCGGCCCTGGCGGCCTTCCTGGCCGAGGTCAACGCCGAGCTGGACGCCCTGGAGGCGCGCATCAAGGAGCGCGCGGGGGTGGACTTCAACCTGCGCTCCAGCCAGCAGATGGCCGAGGTGCTCTTCACCCGCCTGGGCCTCAAGCCGCGCGGCAAGACCCCCGGCGGCCTGCCCTCCACGTCCTTCGACGTGCTGGAAAAGCTGCGCCACGAGCACCCCGTGGTGGCCGACATCCAGGCCTGGCGCAAGCTGGAGAAGATGCGCTCCACCTACCTGGAGCCCCTGCCCAGGGCCGCCGGGCCCGACGGGCGCATCCGCACCACCTTCAACCAGCTGGCCACGGCCACGGGCCGCCTGTCCAGCTCCGGCCCCAACCTCCAGAACATCCCCATCCGGGGCGACATGGGCCGCCGCATGCGCGCCTGCTTCGTGGCCCCCCCGGGGCGGCTGCTGGTGGCGGCGGACTACTCGCAGGTCGAGCTGCGCGTGCTGGCCCACCTCTCCCAGGAGCCCGCGCTGCTCGAAGCCTTCCGCCAGGGCCAGGACATCCACGCCCGCACGGCGGCCATCCTCTTCGACGCCGACCCGGCCCAGGTCACGCCCGACCAGCGCCGCAACGCCAAGACCATCAACTTCGGGCTGATCTACGGCATGGGCCCGCAGAAGCTCTCGGGCGAGCTGGAAATTCCGCTCTCCGAGGCCCGGGCCTTCATCGAGCGCTACTTCGAGCGCCTGCCCGGGCTGCGCGACTTCTACCAGACCGTGGAGGACGACGCCCGGCGCCACGGCTTCGTGACCACCCTGGCCGGACGGCGCCGCCTGCTGCCGCACATCGACACCCAGAACCAGCAGGACCGCGCCCTGGCCCGGCGCCAGGCCATCAACACCCGCGTGCAGGGCTCGGCGGCGGACATCATCAAGCTGGCCATGCTCGCCGTGGACCGCGACCCCGAGCTGGCGGCCCTGGACGCGCGCCTGCTGCTCCAGGTCCACGACGAACTGCTCCTGGAATGCCCCGAGGCCAATGCCGAGGCCGCCGGGCGGCGCATGGCCGCCATCATGGGCGAGGTCATGGCCCTGGACGTGCCCCTGGCCGTGGACTGGGGCCAGGGCCCGACCTGGGCCGAGGCCCATTAGGCGCGCCGCAGATCCGGGGCAGCGCCCCGGACCCTGCGGGGGGCACCGCCCCCCGGCCCCGCACGCCGCCCCGCCCGCGCGCGGGAAACCACCCCCCACGCCCATTGACACCCTGCCCCTCCCGCATTAGTTCCCCACTCAACTGTTGAGCGGTAAACAAACGGAGGGCCCATGGACCACCACGCGCGCCGAATGACCTCGGGCGGCTACCGCATCGGGATGATGAGCCGCCTGCAAGGGGCGCTGCTGGAGCGGCGCCTGCGCAGCCACGGCATCGCGGCAGGGCAGTTGCCCTATATCCTCGAAGCCCTGTGCAAGCCCGGGCTGACCCAGGACGAGATGGCCGCCCGCGTGGGCGTGAGCCGCGCGGCCACGGCGCGGGCCCTGCACGCCCTGGAGCAGGACGGGCTGGTCACCCGCACCGAGAACCCCGACAACCGCCGCCAGAAACTCGTGGAGCCCACCGCGCGCGCAAGAGAGCTGGAACGGCCCCTGCGCGCCGTGCTCGACGGGCACAACCAGATGCTTTTCAAGGAGTTCTCCCCACAGGAGCGCGCCCTGGCCCTGGGCCTCATGGACCGCATCGTGCACAACCTCAAAACCGCTCTGGATAATTGGGACAATTCGTGAAAACGCCTCTCACCCCGCAGCAGCACGCGGGGCTGTTCACCATAACGGCCACGCAGTTCGTGCTGGTGTTCATGCTCTCCTCGGTGGCCGTGGCCGTGCCCGCCCTGGGCCGCGAGTTCGGCGCCAAGGCCGCCGAGCTGGGCCTTGTGGAATCGGGCTATATCGCCGCCGTGTCCATGCTGCTGTTCCCCGTGACCCGCCTGGCCGACATGGTCGGACGCGGCGCGGTGTTCTTTTCCGGCATCGCGCTGTTCACCGTGGTCAGCCTGCTGCTGCCGCTGACCACGAGCATCGACGCCTTCATCGTGCTGCGCGTATTCCAGGGCGCGGGCGGGGCGATGATGGTCACCACCGGGCTGGTCATCCTGGCCGAGCTGTTCCCGGGCCAGGGCCGGGGCCGGGCCCTGGGCATCTCCTCGGCGGGGGTCTACCTGGGCCTGTCCGCCGGGCCGTGGCTGGGCGGGCTGATCACCACCCATCTGGGCTGGCGCTGGGTCTTCTACCTGTGCGCCGTGCCCTGCGTGGCCTGCCTCGCCCTGGCCCTGCGCCATCTGCCCGTGCGCCCGCGCCTGGCGCGCGGCCAGCGCTTCGACTGGGGCGGCGCGCTGCTCATGGCCCTGGGCATGATGCTCCTGACCCAGGGCGGCACGCACTTCGACACCGCCACGGGCAAGGCCATGCTGGCCGGGGCGCTGCTGGCCCTGGCGGGCTTTGTCGCCTGGGAGGCCCGGGCCGACGCGCCCCTGCTCGACCTGCGCCTGTTCGCGGGCAACCGGCCCTTCGCCTTTGCCTGCGCCGTGCAGTTCATCAACTACGCCGCCACCTTCGGCATCACCTTCCTCGTGAGCCTGTATTTGCAGATCGCGCGCGGCATGAGCGCGGGCGACGCGGGCCTGGTGCTCATGGCCCAGCCGCTGATGCAGGCCGTGCTCTCGCCCCTGTCGGGCTCGCTGGTGGACCGCGTGCCCCCGCACCGCATCGCCACCCTGGGCATGGGCGCGGGCACCCTGGCCATGGCCCTGGCGGCCCTGCTGGGCCCCGAGGCGCCCCTGCCCCTGGTGGCGGGCGTCCTGCTGCTGTGCGGCGCGGGCACGGCCAGCTTCGCCACGGCCAACATGAGCGTCATCATGGGCAGCGTGGCGCCCACGCACTACGGCGTGGCCTCGGCCATGACCGCCGCCATGCGCACCACGGGCATGACCTTCTGCCTGGTGGTCATCAGCGTGGCCCTGTCCGTGGCCCTGGGGCCCGCCGCCGCCACGGCGGAAAACGCCCCGCAGTTCATGGCCGCCATGCACGCCGTGCTCTGGGGCTTCGCCGCCCTGGGTGCGGGGGGCACGGTGCTGTGTCTCTACGCGCCCCTGCGCCGGGCGGGGCAGGGGCAGGCTCCCCCGGCCCCTCCCAATGATTGAAGGTTTGCGGGATACGCGGTACACCTTCCCGGCAACGGCACAGCAAACCCGCAACCAGCCTGCAAAGGACCGCCACCGATGACGCCCAAGACGCGACTGCTGACCCCCGGGCCCACGCTCCTGCCCGAAACCGTGCGCCTGACCCTGGCCATGGACATGGTCCACCACCGCAAGCCGGGGTTCACGGCCCTGCTGGGCGAGATCCAGGCGGGCCTGCGCTGGCTCTTCGGCACCGCCCAGCCCGTGGTGGCCATGGGCTGCTCGGGCACCGGGGCCATGACCGCCGCCGTGGGCAACCTGTTCGCCCCCGGCGAGCAGGTGCTGGTGGTCGAAGGCGGCAAGTTCGGCGAGCGCTGGACGGAAATCGCCGGGGCCCACGGGCTGGACACGGTGATCCTCTCCGTGCCCTGGGGCCAGGCCGTGACCGTGGAGCACGTCCAGAAGGCCCTGGCCCAGCACCCCGGCGTCAAAGGCATCCTGGTCCAGGCCTCGGAGACCTCCACCGGCGTGCTGCACCCCGTGCGCGAGCTGGCGGCCTTCACCCGCGAGCGCGACCTGATGCTCGTGGTGGACGGCATCTCGGCGGTGGGCATCTCGCCCTGCCCCATGGACGCCTGGGGCATCGACTGCCTGCTCACCGGCTCGCAAAAGGGCCTGATGCTGCCGCCGGGCCTGGCCTTCGTGGCCCTGTCGGCCCGGGCCTGGGAGCGCGTGGAGCGCGTGAACCCGCGCCACTACTATTTCAACCTGCGCGGCGAGCGCGACAAGATCACCGGCTCCAGCCAGACCCTGTTCACCCCGCCCATCAACCTGCTCATGGGCCTGCACACCTGCCTGGAGCTGTTCCGCGAAACGACCCTGGAGGGCGTGTTCCGCCACCAGTGGGCCCTGACGCAGATGGCCCGCACCGGGGCCCGGGCCCTGGGACTGGAGCTGCTGGCCAAGGACCACTTCACCTGGGGCCTGACCAGCATCCTGCTGCCCGCCGGGGTGGACGGCGCGCGCCTGCTCCAGGCCGCCGCCGAGCGGTACGGGGTGGTCATGGCCGGGGGCCAGGGCCAGCTCAAGGGCCGCATGGTGCGCCTGGGGCACATGGGCCATGTGGATTTCGGCGACGTGCTGGCCGGGCTGGCGGCCCTGGCGGGCGCCCTGGCCCTCACGGGCGGGCACAGCGGCTCGCGCGACCATCTCGAGCAGGCCATGGCCGCCTACGAGCAGGCCCTTGAGGACGGGCCGCCCGCGTGGGCCATGGACGACCACAACCCGACACAGGAGTGAGGCCATGAGCAGCGGACAGCCAGACGGCCAGTGCCCCGGCTGCGGCACGGGGCCCAGCAGCGAGGAGCAGCGGGCGGCAGAGCGCGCGGCGGACGCCGCGGCGGCCCAGACCCCCCTGCCCGAGGTGACCTTTTCCACCTTCGTCATGTCCCTGGCGTCTTCGGCGCTGGTGCATCTGGGCGAGGTGCCCGAGCCCGAGTCGGGCCGGACCATGGCCAACCTGCCGGTGGCCAAGCACACCATCGACATCCTGGCCATGCTCCAGGAAAAGACCGGCAACTGCCTTGCGGCGGACGAGCGCAGGCTCCTGGAGGGCCTGCTCTACGAACTGCGCATGAAATACGTCATGCAGATGAAGTGAGGGCCTGGCGATGACGACCTTCAAGGCCGGGCTGGTGGGCGTCACCGGCTACACCGGCATGGAACTGGCGCGCCTTCTGTGCGGCCACGGCGCCCTGGAGCTGGTGCGCGCCACCTCGCGCTCCGACGCCGGGCGGACCCTGGCCCAGCTCTTCCCCGGGCTGACCGGGCTGCCCCTGGGCGGGCTCACGGTCAGCGAGCCCGACGTGGACGACCTGGCCGGGGCCTGCGACCTGGTGTTCCTGGCCGTGCCCCACGGCACGGCCATGGACATGGCCGCCGCCCTGGTCGGGCGCGGGGTGCGCGTGGTGGACCTGTCCGCCGACTTTCGCATCAAGGACCCGCAGACCTACGCCCAGTGGTACGGCCTGGAGCACCGCCACCCCGGGCTCATCGCCGACGCCGTGTTCGGCCTGCCCGAGCTCAACGCCCCGGCCATCCGCACGGCCCGGCTCATCGCCAACCCCGGCTGCTACCCGACCTCGGCCATCCTGGGCCTGTATCCGGCCCTGAGCCGAGGCTTCGCGGAGCCCGACGGGCTGGTCATCGACGCCAAGTCCGGCGCCACGGGCGCCGGGCGCAAGGCCGCCGTGGGTTCGCTGTTCTGCGAGGTCTCCGACACCTTCCGGGCCTACAACCTGGGCCGCCACCGCCACACCCCGGAGATCGAGCAGGAGCTGTCGCGCCTGGCGGGCCGGGAGCTGCGCGTGTCCTTCAACACGCATCTTCTGCCCATCAACCGGGGCATCCTGTCCACCTGCTACGCGCGCCTGGCGCGCCCGGCCACCCTGGCCGAGGTCCACGCCGCCTACGAGGCGGCCTACGCCGACGCGCCCTGGGTGCGCGTGCTGCCCCAGGGCGCCCTGCCGGAAACCAAAAACGTGCGCGGCACCATGTTCTGCGACATCGGCCTGGTGGTGGACCCGCGCACCGACCGGCTCATCGTGGTCTCGTGCATCGACAACCTCTGCCGGGGCGCCTCGGGCCAGGCCCTGGCCAACGCCAACCTCATGCTCGGGCTGGACCCGGCCACCGGCCTGAACCTGGCGCCCCTGGTGCCCTGACCCCGCCCGGGCCCGGCGCCCGCCCCGCACCCCGCGCACAAGGCCGCCGGACCGCTGGTCCGGCGGCTTTTTGCGCGGGTTGCCGCCAGTCCGGCAATCCTCTTGCACGTGCAACAAATACTGTGGTATCTTCACAATACTGCGGGATTGCCGTCCGCAGCCGCGACACGAACCCGACACCCGCACCGCACCGGGAACCCGATGAACGACACCACAGGAACCGCCGCTCCCGCCGCCGAGGCCGTCTTCGTGGCCCGCCAGCCCATCTTCGACCCCAAGATGAACGTCTGGGGCTATGAGCTGCTCTTCCGCGCCACGGGCGAGGCCCGCTCGGCCCAGGTGACCGATGCCGACATGGCCACGGCCAAGGTCATCGCCGACGGCTTCCTGCTGGCCTCCCAGGGCCTGCGCCCCGGCCAGCGGACGCTGATCAACTTCCCGCGCACCCTGCTGCTGGAAAACTTCGCCTTCGCCCTCCCGGCGGACATCGCCGTGGTGGAAATCCTCGAAGACGTGCAGCCCGACGAGGCCGTACTGGCCGCCGTGGGCGAGCTCAAGGCCGCGGGCTACACCCTGGCCATGGACGACTTCACCGGCGAGGCCGTCCTCGAACCCTTCCTGCCCCTGGTGGACATCATCAAGGTGGACGTGCTGGCCGTGCTGGGCCCCGACGGCCTGGAGGGCGCCCCCAGGCTGCGCGAGGTGGTCCGCCGCCTGGAGCACCACGGCTGCCGCCTGCTGGCCGAAAAGGTCGAGGACAACGCCGTCTTCGCCCTGTGCCGCGAGCTGGGGTTCACGCTGTTCCAGGGCTACTTCTTCGCCCGGCCCGAGATCATCCCGGGCCGCAAGATCGCCGCCAGCGAGCTGGCCAAGCTCCAGCTGCTCCAGGAACTGGGCTCCCCGGACTTCGACGTGAAGCGCCTGGCCGAGATCATCCAGCGCGACCCGTCGCTGACCTACCGCCTGTTCCGCTACATCAACTCCGTGGGCATGGGCGTACGCCAGAAGGTGGAGTCCGTGACGCGGGCCATCGCCCTCCTGGGCCAGCGCCAGCTCGCCCAATGGCTGCGCGTGGTGATCATGTCC
The DNA here is from genome assembly GCF_000519125.1 of Desulfocurvus vexinensis DSM 17965. Lineage (NCBI taxonomy): Bacteria > Pseudomonadati > Thermodesulfobacteriota > Desulfovibrionia > Desulfovibrionales > Desulfovibrionaceae > Desulfocurvus > Desulfocurvus vexinensis. The sequence continues at coordinate 40,882 of NZ_JAEX01000013.1, read as the reverse complement.
GACCTGGCCCCGGGCAACAAGGGCCGCGAGGTGACCTTCCTGTCGGTGCACCGGGGCCGTTTCCTGGAGCTCATGGCCGAGAGCTGCCCGGCGAACTACTCGCCCGAGACCCACTTCCTGCTCGGGCTGTTCTCGCTGCTGGACGCCATGCTCGGGGTGCCCATGGGGCAGGTCCTGGAAAATCTGCCCCTGGACGAAACCATGAAGGCCGCCCTGGCGGGCAAGAGCAACGACTACCGCTTCTGCATCGACCTGGCCCTGGCCTACGAGCGCAACGACTGGCCGCAGGTGGACAGCATGCTGGCCATCCCGGGCGTGCCCCCCGAGGAGGCCGACGTGCTCTACACCCAGGCCCTGGAATGGACCCAGGGCATCCTGGGCTCTGCGGAGCAGGGCCAGGCCTGCTGAGGCCTCCCCCTCCCCCGGCGGCGCGCCCGTGCGCCGCGCACAACCGCCCCGGGCCGCGACGGCCCGGGGCGGTTGCGTTTCCCTCTCCCGAAATAGCACTAAATAGCAAATGATAGCATTTTACTCTTGACCTATCCATATTAGTTCTACTACCCACAACCTTGTTCTTGAAACATATGCGTTTAAAATCGCAAAAAACAATTTGCGGGCATTTGTAGCGTATACCCTTTGGCCGGTCAGCCGGGGGTTTTGCCGCACCGGCCCGCCCCGCCTCCGGCGCGCCGGGAGCGGCAAACCAGGCGCACCGGAGGCTGCCATGCGGACCCACTGCTCGCGTCCCCCCCGCTCCCCGTTCCCGTTCCTGGGCCTTTGCGCGGCCCTCGCCCTGTTGCTGACCGGGCCTGCCCACGGCGCGGAGAACACCATCCGCCTGGACGAGATGGTCGTGAACGCCACGCGCATCATCACCCCGACCATGCAAAGCGGCGACACGGTGTTCACCGGCACGCAGATCACCACCGACGGTATCGAGATGCAGGGCGGCAGGACCGAAACCAGCATCTACAACGCCCTGCAGGTCATCCCCGGCGTGAACGTGGAAAGCGCCGACGGCTTCGGCCTGAGCCCCGAGCAGAACACCATCCGCACGCGCGGAGTGCGCGGCTACCTGGGGTCGCTGTCCGTGGAGGGCGTGCCCAACTGGGGCGGCAACCCCATCGGCCCGCGCGAATACCTCTACGACACCAACAACTTCGAGGGCGTGACCATCTACAAGGGCGCCGTGCCCGCCGACATCGGCACCGGCATGGGCGCGCGCGGCGGGGCCATCGAGCTGCGGCCCAAATGGCCCAAGGCCGAGCCCGGCCTGGAGTTCGAGCAGGGCCTGGGCTCCAGCGCCTACAGCCGCAGCTTCCTGCGCCTGGACAGCGGCGAGGTCACCGACTCCGGCACGGCGCTGTCCGGGTCGGTCTCCTACACCGAGGCCGACAAGTGGAAGGGCCCGGGCGAGGTCGGCCCGCGCACCAACGTGAACCTGATGCTCCGCCAGCCCACTGTGAACGACGACGACATCAAGATTTTCTTCAACTCCAACTACATCGAAAGCGATATGTACCGCGCCCTGAGCCACGCGGAAACCGAATCGCTCTCCGAAAACCACGACAAGGATTTCAACGAGGAACTGACAGGGACCAATGCCCAGGACATCTACTACTACAAATACAACCGTGGCACGTACAACAACAACGATGTCATGAGCATCATCACCGCCAGCGTGGACGACACCCTCGGCTTCACATTCAAACCATTCTACTCCAAGGAGGACTCCACGGTCTACGCGGGCAACTCGTCCAACAACCGCGTGCAGCAGCGCAACCGCTACATCGAGCGCTTCGGCGCCGCGGCGGAGATGGAAAAGCGTTTCGGCGAGCTGACCACCGTGCTCGGCTACATGTACGAAGCCGTGGACATGCGCATCATCACCAAGAACTACATCCCCAGCACCGGACAGTTCGCGGGCTACGGCATCTACACCCGCAACCTGGACAAGGGGCACATGCACAGCCCCTTCCTCAAGATCGGCGGCGAGCACGACCGCTTCAAGTGGCAGGCCGGGCTGAAGTATTTCTACTACCGCGACCCCGCCACCCACGGCTACACCTCCAAGACAGGGGCGCCCAGCACCCTGGTCCGCCAGGCCGACCTGGACCGCGCCACCAAGGAATACGACGCCCTGCTGCCGAGCGTCGCCCTGTCCTACGCCATAAACGACGCGGTGGAGCCCTTCGCCAGCTACGGCCGCAGCCAGATCCGCCCCTACTCCTACGTGCCGCTCATCAACACCTACAGCAGCAACCGCGCGGCCTTCCAGGCGGCGGGCGTGACCCTGGACGACCTGTTCAACACCCGCGACATGGAGACCACCGACACCGTGGAGGTCGGCGTACGCCTGAGCCTCGGCAGGGCCGAGATCACCCCCTCGGTGTACTACACCAAGAGCGAGAACCTGCTGGTCACCGTCCATGACCCGCGCATCGGCGTCGCGGGCGTGAACTACCAGCAGAACGTGGGCGCGGCCACGGGCTACGGCGCCGAGGTCGAGGCCAACGTCCACCTGACCGAGAACTTCACCTGGTTCCTGAGCCCCTCGTACTCGGTGCTGACCTACGACGACGACCTGACCTTCGCGGGCAACACCCTGGACAGCAAGGGCAGGCAGGTGGTGGACACCCCGCTGTGGATGGCCAAGACCGGCTTCATCTTCCGCCACGGCGGCTTCGAGATCTCGCCCATGCTGCGCCTGCTGGGCGAGCGCTACGGCGACCTGGAGCACAAGGAGAAGGTGGACGGCTACGGCGTGGTGGACCTCTGCGCCTCCTACACCTTCACGGACCTGGACTGGGCCAAGCGCGTGCGCCTGAGCCTGGACCTCTACAACCTGCTGGATTCCGAATACATCTCGGCCATCAACACCGGCGACGACACCCGCGCCGGGAGCAGCACCTACATGGTCGGCGCCCCGTTCACTGCGCTGCTGCGCTTGGCCGTGGAGCTGTAGCCCGCCGTCACCCCGGGCCCACGCCCACACCCACACCCCGCCCCCTCCGGCCCTGGCCGGAGGGGGCTCGCTTCTGCGCCACGGGGCAAGAACCCCGCCCGCAGGCGCGATTCTTGCTCCCCACCCCGCAGGGGGAATTTTTTTCACTGTATCCGGCCAGCAGGAGGAAGCATGCGCATCGACGACAGCACCCAGGGCCCCTGGGCGGCGGCGGCAGCGCCCGCCATCCGGGAGCAGACCCCTCAGGACGCCACCAACGAAGACACGGCGGCAGCCAGCGCCTGGACCGGCGACGACGCCTTCCGCGCACCGCGCGCCGCCGCGCGTCTGGCCGAGGCCGCCTCCGCGACCACCCTGGCCGCCACGGTGGACCCGGCCCCGGTGGGCGGGGCAAGCTGGCTCGCCGAGCGCGGCGCGGCGCTCTTCGGGCAGGGCCGCCCGATGCTGGGCATGAAGGACGGCCTGCCCATCGTGGGCGAGACTGAGCAGGAGCACGCCCAGGGCGTGGCCTACCTCACGGAGCAGCTCGCCCGGCGCGGGCAGGACACCGCGAACCTGGAGTTCATCACCGTGCGCGTCCCGGTGTTCGACGGCGCCACGGGCCCCAAGGTGGGCTGGTTCGAAGGCACGGCGGTCCTGCTGGACGCCAGCAGCCTCAAGGCCGTCGGCCCGGCGGACCTGCCGGAGAACATCGCCAGCGCCCTGCGCACCCTGGCCCGGAACTGAGCCCCCGGCGCAGGACGCAAAAAAAGGGGACCGCCCGCGGGCGGTCCCCTTTTTCTTTGCCTCGATGCCGCAGCTCGGCGCTAGCCCTTGCAGTTGGCCTTGAGGGTTTCGGCCATGTCGGTGGCCTCCCAGGTGAACTCGGGGCGCTCGCGGCCGAAGTGGCCGTAGCACGCCGTGGCCTTGTAGATGGGGCGGCGCAGGTTGAGCTTCTTCTCGATGTAGTAGGGGCGCAGGTCGAAGGTCTGCTGCACGGCGTCGGTCAGGGCCTCGTCGCTGACCTCGCTGGTGCCCAGGCTGGACACGAGCACCGACACCGGCTCGGCCACGCCGATGACGTAGGCGATCTGGACCTGGCACTTGGGGGCCAGCCCGGCGGCGACCACGTTCTTGGCGATGTAGCGGCCCATGTAGGCGCCGGAGCGGTCCACCTTGGACGGGTCCTTGCCGGAGAAGGCGCCGCCGCCGTGGGCGCCCATGCCGCCGTAGGTGTCCTGGATGATTTTGCGCCCGGTCAGGCCGCAGTCGCCCATGGGGCCGCCGATGACGAAGCGCCCGGTGGTGTTGATGAAGATGCGGGTCTTCTTGCGGTCCACGAACTCGCCGGGCAGGGTCTTGAAGATGACCTCCTCGCGGATGGCGTCCACCAGGTCCTGGTAGGCGATGTTCTCGTCGTGCTGGGCGGCGATGACCACGGTGTCGATGAACTTGGGCTGGCCGTCCTCGTAGGTGAAGCTGACCTCGGTCTTGCCGTCGGGGCGCAGGAAGTCGAGGATGCCCTCCTTGCGCACGTAGGTCAGGCGGCGCGAGAGCTTGTGGGCCCAGAAGATGGGCGCGGGCATGAGGGTCGGGGTCTCGTCGCTGGCGTAGCCGAACATCATGCCCTGGTCGCCCGCGCCCTGCTCCTCGGGGGCCTTGCGGTCCACGCCCTGGGCGATGTCCGGCGACTGCTTGTCGATGGTGGACATCACGGCGCAGGTGTCGGCGTCAAAGCCCATGACCGAGCTGGTGTAGCCGATCTCGCGGATGGTCTCGCGCACGATGGCGGGCAGGTCGGCGTAGCCCTTGGTGGTGATCTCGCCGGCGATCATGGCCAGCCCGGTGGTGACCAGGGTCTCGCAGGCCACGCGGGACTCGGGGTCCTGCGCCAGCAGCGCGTCGAGCACGGCGTCGGAGATCTGGTCGGCGACCTTGTCGGGGTGCCCCTCGGTCACGGATTCGGACGTGAAATGGAAACGGCCTTTGTTGCTGATCATGTGGTGCTCCTCCTGAAATGGTTCCCCGTCGGCACGGCCTTGCGGGGATGTTCTGCTTCGCGGCGCGGGCACGGCCCGGGCCGGATGGGGGTTACGGTTGCAAAAGCTCGTTGTCGATGAGCCGGGCGCGGCCCAGGCGCACGGCCACGGCGGCCAGGGCCGCCCCCGCCAGGGTCGCCACGGGCTGCACGGTCTCGGGGTCCACGATCTCGATGTAGTCCACCTCGCCAGCGGGAACATGCGCGGCGTAGTGCGCGGCGATGGCGGCCTTGAGGGTGGCTGCGTCGCGCTGCCCGGCCCGGGCCAGGGCCGCAGCGGCCAGCAGCCCGGCGTGCAGCCCCGGGGCCTGGGCCCGCTCGGCGGGGCCGAGGTAGACGTTGCGCGAACTCAGCGCCAGCCCGTCGGCCTCGCGCACGATGGGCCGGCCCTCGATGCGGCAGGGCAGGTGCAGGTCGCGCACCATGCGCCGCAGAAGCGCCAGCTGCTGCCAGTCCTTCTGGCCGAACACGGCCACGTCCGGCTGGGCCAGGTTGAGCAGCATGGTCACCACCGTGGCCACACCCCGGAAATGCACCGGGCGGCTGGCCCCGCACAGGTGCTGCGCCAGGGGCGGCACCTCCACCCAGGTGCAGTGGTCCGGGGCGTAGAGCGCGCCCGGCTCGGGCATGAAGAGCACGTCGGCCCCGCAGGCCTCGGCCAGGGCCGCGTCGCCCTCGGGGTTGCGCGGGTAGGCGTCCAGGTCCTCGCCGGGGCCGAACTGGGTCGGGTTGACGAACACGCTGACGCACACGCGTCCGGCATTGGCCGCAGCCCAGCGGATGAGGCTGGCGTGACCCTCGTGCAGAAAGCCCATGGTCGGCACCAGGGCCGTGACCTGCCCGCGCGCACGCGCGGCCAGGGCCTGCTGCTGGAACTGCTGCGGATCGCGAACGATATCCATGACGCCGTGAATCCTCCCGGGCCGTGGCCCACAAAAAAGCCCCTCCGCGCAAGGGGGAGGGGCTGATGCGTTACGCGTCACTCTCATGGTCCCTTGCGGGTCTGGCGTTAGCACCTTGCTCTCCGGTGACGGAGCAGGTTGCCGGGCGGTCAACGGGCCAGATCCCTCGCGCCTCTCTGCATGATATGTCAGGTGCGGGGGCCGGGGCTCCCGCGTGAACAGCACGTGTATCCGAAAGCCGCGCCGGGCGCAAGCACTTTGTGAAAACTGGCCGAAGCTCCGGGAAACGTTGTCAATCTTGGCCAGCTTTGCCGCCCCGCCTTCAGGCCGAGCCGCGCAGCAGCCCCGGGCCCAGCTCCGGGAGCGCCGGGCTCCCGGCGGCCTCGGCGCGGCGCGGGCCGTCGCCTTGCCGCGGCTCCGCCACCAGCGGCGCGGCCTCCACCACGTCCAGCAACGTGGAGCGCTCCATGTTGGCCACCTCGCGGCCCACGGGCGGGCCGACGTCCGCCAGCCCGGCGGCATTGGCCAGCCGCGTGTCCAGCCCCGGGGCGCGGATGGCTTCGGCCTGGGCGAGCAGCGCCGGGGCCAGCCCGTCCGGCGCCGCGCCCAGGGCGGCGTCCACGCCCCCGGGGTCGGCGGCCAGGGCCTCCAGGAAGGCCGGCCGGTCCAGGGTCCAGGCGCCGTCTGCGCCCTGGCGGGCGATGCCCAGGCTGTCCAGCTCCGCCGCGCGGTCGGCCAGGGGCGCCCCGGCGCGCGCCGCCAGCCCGGGTTCGAGCAGGTCCGCGTGGTCGGTCAGGAAGGAGTCCAGGTCGCTTGCGGCCTCCAGCAGGGTGCGCACCCCGGCGGCGCGCTCCAGGCCCGGGGCCCCCGCGCCGTCGCGCACCGTCTGGGCCGCGCGCTCCAGGGCCGTCAGGCGCAGGTCCAGCCCGGCCTGGACCAGGGAGCCCAGGCGGTCCATCCGGGCCCGGCGCTCGGCGCCCCGGTAGCGCCAGAGCACGCGCTCGCGAAAAGCGTCGGGCTCCAGGGCCAGGGCCGTCAGGTCCGTGGCCCGGCTGGTGGCCGAGGGCGTTTCCGCGAGGCCCTTGAATGCGATGCCGGTCATGGTCCGCCGCCAGTGCTTGCGCCGGGGGCGCGTTGCTCAGGGCAGGGGCGGGTCGTAGTGCACGCGGGTCAGGCACAGGCCCCGGGCCGGGGCCGTGGCAAAGGCCACGGCGCGCTCGCGCCCGGCGACGATGCGCTCCACGTCCCCGGGGGCGAAGCGCCCCCGGCCCACGGCCACCAGCAGCCCCATCATGTTGCGCACCATCTGCTTGAGGAAGCCGTCGGCGCAAAAGCGCCAGTCCGTCTCGCCGGGAAAGACCCCCGGCCCGCGGACCACGGCAAGCACGGTGCGCACGGTGCTGTTGACGGGCGTGCCCGTGTTCTGGAAGCACCGGAAGTCGCGGGTGCCGGTCATGTGCCGCGCGGCGGCGTCCATGGCCGCCTCGTCCAGGGGCCCCGTAGCCCACGCGAAGTTCCGCCTCTGTGGAATATGGTATCGGCCTTCGGGCCACAAACTGTAGGTGTAGGTCTTGGCCTGGGCGCTGAAGCGGGCGTGGAAGGCGTCGTCCACCACCTCGGCGGCCAGCACGGACACATCGTCCGGCAGCCGGGCGCCCAGGGCCCGGGCCCAGGGCACCCCCGCGCGCGCGGCGGGCACGTCGCAGTGGGCCACCTGCCCCAGGGCGTGGACCCCCGAATCCGTGCGCCCGGCGCCGTGCACGCGCACGGGCTCGGCGCAGATGTCCTCCAGGGCCCGTTCCAGCACCTGCTGCACGGTACGCTCGGGGCGGCCCTGCTGGATCTGCCAGCCGCAGAACGCCGTGCCGTCGTAGGCCAGGGTCAGCTTGAGCCGTGGCACCGCGCCGCTCCCGGCTACTCGAAGGGAATCTGCAGCCGCGTGAGCTGCTCGGCCAACCGCGCGGCCTTTTCGGCGTTGACGAAGGTCAGGATCTCGCCCGCCTGACGCCCGCGCATCCCGGACAGGATCTTGACGGCCTGGGCCTCGTCCATGGTTTCCATGACCGAGGCGGCCTGCTTGGCCTTCATGTTGGAAAACACGTCCACCAGGTGGCGGTCCTTCTTGTCCTTGACCATCTCGGCGTCGTCGAGCATCCGCTGGAGCTGGGCCCGGCGCTCCTCCAGGGCCGCCATGTCGCGGGCGATCTTCTGCTCCAGGGCCCTCAGCTCGCGCTCGCGGCGGTCCAGCTCCTCCTGGCGGCGCACCAGGCCCTGGCGGTCGGGCACGGGGGCGTCGGGGGCCGGGGCGGCCTCGGGCTGGGCAGCCTCGGCGGGCGCCGGGGCCGCCTCCGGGGCCGGGGCGGGTGCCGCCTCCTGGGCCTGGGCCGGGGCCATGGCCACCACGGCCCTGCCGCCGCCCTGGGCGGGAGCCATGAATTGCAGGCCGACCACGGCCAGCAGCGCCAGCTTGACCAGCGCCAGGACCATGAGCAGCTTGAGCAGCCTACACGGCTTCACGCCCGTAACGAAGCGTCGCCATTTCATCGCTTTCCCTCTGTTCCTTCTGGTTCTCGCTGGTGCGGTGCGCCTGCTCCTGGACCGCGCGCAGGCGTTCCAGAAGCTTCTTTTCCCTGGCGCGGGCCACCAGGTCCTGGCGGGCCTGGGTCAGCTCGCGGCCAAGCTGCATGAGCCTGCGTTCGGCCAGGGCGATGTCCTCTTCCAGGCGCACCCGGTAGCGGCGCCACAGCCACAGGTCGTTTTCGGTAATCTGGGCCCCGCCATACAAGGAGGCCATATGCCGTTCCAGGGCCTGACGCAACCCGTCCAGCTCCGCCTGCTGGGCGCGGTGCGCGGCCAGGGCCCGCGCCACGGCCATGCGCGCCTGCTCCTCCTGCTGGCGGCGGTAGTCCAGCACCCGCTCGAGCGGGAATCGAAATCCTCTGGCCATTGCGTCTCCGGGGCTGCGCCAAAAGTCCGGCGCGGGCAAGGGCCCGCCCCCGGGGAAAAGCAAGAACCGGGCCGGACGCCCGGGGCTACGAACGCTCCATGTCCGCCAGCAGGATGTTCATGGCGTTGACCGAGATGACGATCTCGCGCAGCGACTGGGCCAGGGAGATCATGAGCAGGACCATGCTCACGCCGAAGAGCACGTGCCCGGCGGTGATCCAGCCGCTGAAGAGCGTGAACATGCACAGCACGCAGGTGAACAGGCTGAACACGCCAAAGCCCTGCATGCTGCGGATGAGGTACAGCCGGGTGCGCAGGGCGTCGATCTGGCGGCGGTGCGAGTCGCCGCCCTCGGCGCAGTAGCGGTTGTGCAGCTCGCGGATGCGCGTGGTGATGGCCAAAAACCGGTTGGTGTAGGCCAGCAGCAGCAGCGAAATGGCCGGGAACAGCAAGGCCGGGGTGGTCACGGTGATGTCCAAGGGCAGGTCTCCAAGGGCAGGGGGCAAAGGCCCCCGGCGCGGGCAGAACGCCGCGCCGGGGGCCCTGGGCGAAGCCTCGCGCCGCGCGGGCGGCTAGAGGATGGGCAGGTAGCGCTTGATCTCGTATTCGGAAACGTGGGTCCGGTAGGCGTCCCACTCCTTCAACTTGTTCTCCACGAGGTTGGCGTGGACGTGCTCGCCCAGGCACTCCTTCATCAGCGCCGAGCCCTTGAGGGCCATGGCCGCCTCGTAGAGCGACCCGGGCAGGGCCTCGATGCCGTGGGCGTCGAAGTCCTTCTCGGTGAAGGCGAAAATGTTCTTCTCCACAGCGGGGGTCAGCTCGTAGCCCTCCTCGATGCCCTTGAGGCCCGCGGCGAGCATCACGGCGAAGCACAGGTAGGGGTTGGCCGCCGGGTCCGGGCAGCGCAGCTCGATGCGCGTGGCGGCCTCCTTGCCGGGCTTGTACATGGGCACGCGAATGAGCGCCGAGCGGTTGCGCTGGGCCCAGGCGATGTACACCGGGGCCTCGTAGCCCGGCACCAGGCGCTTGTAGGAGTTGATCCACTGGTTGGTCACGCAGACGAACTCGCGGGCGTGGCGCAACAGCCCGGCGATGTACGACTTGCATTCCGCCGAAAGGCTGTGCGGGTCCTTGGGGTCGAAGAAGGCGTTGCGCCCGTTCTTGAACAGCGACTGGTGCACGTGCATGCCCGAGCCGTTCTCGCCGAAGATGGGCTTGGGCATGAAGGTGGCGTAGGCCCCGTGCTTGCGGGCGACCTCCTTGACCACCACCTTGTAGGTGGTGGCGATGTCGGCCATGGCCAGCCCTTCGGCGTAGCGCAGGTCGATCTCGTGCTGCGAGGGCGCCACCTCGTGGTGCGAATACTCCACCTGGATGCCCATGCGCTCCAGGGCGAAGATGATGTCGCGACGGATGTCGTTGCCCAGGTCCAGCGGCGGGGCGTCGAAGTAGCCGCCCGCGTCCAGGGTCTGCGGGCTCTGGGCGTTGGCGAAAACGAAGAATTCCAGCTCGGGGCCCACATAGTAGGTGTAGCCCTTCTCGGCGGCCTTGGCGAGCATGCGCTTGAGCACGTAGCGCGAGTCGCCCTCGTAGGGCGTGTGGTCGGGGTTCTTCACGTCGCAGAACATGCGCGCCACGGGCCGCTCCGTGGGCCGCCAGGACACGAGCTGGAAGGTCGTGGGGTCGGGGATGGCCACCATGTCCGACTCCTCGATGCGCGTGAAGCCGAGGATGGAGGAGCCGTCGAAGCCCATGCCCTCCTCGAAGGAGGCCTCCAGCTCGTTGGGCGTGATCTGGAACGATTTCAGGGTGCCCAGGATGTCGATGAACCAGAACTGGATGAAGCTCACGTTGTAGTCGCGGACGGCCTTGAGCACGTCGTCGGCGTTCTTGCAGTTGAAGACGGGCGCTGCTTCCATGATCCTTTCCTCCGTGCTGATGATGGACAAAGATGTCATCTGGCGCAGTGGCGCGCCGGGGTTCCTTCAAATGCGATGCCACCCGGGCGATGGCCCGCCACGGCGCCGGGTTGCCCCCGGGCCCAGGCCGCGCCGCAGGGCCGCGCTGCACAAAATTGCAACCCCGCCCGCCCGCGCCGCAGGGGGCCTTGCCAGAATTGTCACTGCGCGCGGCAGGCCGGGGCCGACTTCCCGCATTGCCGACCCTACCCCCCCGGCGCGCCCGCTGTAAAGCGCCCGCGAGCCCTTGCCCCGCAGGGCCTGCGCCCCGCTAGGGCCGCACCCCCGTGACCACGAACAACGGGTCCGACTCCAGCACCTGGGCGATATGCGGGTCGTCCTCGGGCCGGGGCCAGTTGCGCCAGGACGCCGTGCGGCAGCCCGTGAACCCCGCCGCCAGCATGTGGTCCAGCACCAGGCCCATGCGCTCGAAATCGTGCAGCTCGGCCCACAGGGCCGTGACCTTCTCGGGGAACCAGCGGTTGGAAAACGACACCGCCAGCGCGCCCCCGGGCCGCAGCACGCGCAGCGCCTCGGCCAGCACCGCCCCCGGCGCCGTCAGGTACTCGAAGCTCAGGCTGCACAGCACCAGATCGAAGCTCCCGGCCTCCAGAGGCAGGCGCGGGGCCGCGTTCAGGTCGTGCTCCACCCGCCGCGCAAGCCGCGCGTTGGCCTCCAGGTCCGCCCGGCCCAGGCCCAACCCCGTGACCTGCGCCTCCAGCCCCGGCGGCAGGTGGGTCATGGCCCCGGCCATGAGGTCCAGCACGCGGCAGCCCGGCGCGGCCAGCCCCGCGTGGGCGCCCTCCAGATGCCCGCGCGCCGTGGCGTCGATGTGCGCCACCGGGCGGGCCACGGCGTAGAAGGCCGCGTCGGCGCCCGCGTCCACGCGCTCCATGGCGTAAGGGGGCGCGAAATCCGTGCGCAGTCCCCCGGCCCGGGCCTGCATCCCCGGCCCGTCCTGGCAGATGTCCTCCACCCAGTCGGGCAGCCGCCCGCGCACCGCCCCCCGGCGCAGGAAGACCCGCTCCACCTGCGCCGCGACCTCCAGCTCCGCCCCGGCCAGGGGGTGGTTGAAGTCCACGGTCATGGCCGAGCCCTCCACCCCCAGCACCCGGAAGGACGGGCGCACGTCGGCGCTGCGGATGCCCGGGTGTGCCGCCAGCAGCGCATACGGGTAGAACCGCCCCGCGCGCGGCTCCACCAGGTGCCCGCGCAGCCGGAATTTCTTGAACCCGTCACGCGGAATGGCCGCGACCTTGCGCGGGCGCAGCCCCGGCACCAGCTTGCCCGGGGCGAAAACCCCGCGCCACGCCGCGCCCGGCTCCGCCCCGCGCAGGGCCTGGGCCAGCTCCGGGGGCAGGATGTCGCGCCACGGCGCCACCTTGCGCGCCAGGAAATGTTCTTCGTGGGCGGCCTCGGCGCTGGTCCAGCGCACGGTGAACCGGACCTCGGCCAGATGGGCCTGGGTCAGCGCGGGGGCGGGCTCGGTCATGCTCTCTCCTTGGCTTTCGTGTTGCGGCTCGCGGCCAGCCCACCATAGCCATTGTCCGCCGGGGCGCAAGGCCCCCCGGGCCCCGGGGTTTGCCAACCGCGCGCGGATGGGATAGGTTGCGCGGCATTGGTCCCCCCGTGCGCGCGGGGCTTCCGGACCGCGCAACCCGACGCAGCACCCCCGGCCCCGGGCCGGATTCAGGAGGACACCGTGAGGATTCTCATCGTTGGTTCCGGAGGCCGGGAGCACGCCCTGGCCTGGAAGCTGGCCCAGAGCCCGCACATCACACGGCTGTTCGTCGCCCCGGGCAACGGCGGCACCGCCCGCGTGGCCGAAAACGTGGACATCGCCGACGCCGACCTGCCCGCCCTGGTGGCCTTCACCCTGCGCAAGAAGATCGACCTCGTGGTCGCCGGGCCCGAACTGCCCCTGGTCCTGGGCCTGGCCGACGCCCTGGCCCAGGAGGGCATCCCCTGCTTCGGGCCCGACGCCTTCGCCGCCCAGCTCGAAGGCTCCAAGGCCTTCGCCAAGACCGTCATGCGCGCCGCAGGCGTGCCCACCGCCGACTTCATGGTCTTCGACGACCACCTCCAGGCCCGGGCCCACGTCCTCGAACGGCCCATGCCCTGCGTCATCAAGGCCGACGGCCTGGCCGCCGGCAAGGGCGTCGTGGTCTGCAAAACCCGCGAAGAGGCCCTGGAAACCCTCGACGAGATGATGCTCCGCGATGTCTTCGGCGCCGCAGGCGAGCGCGTGGTCATCGAGGACGCCCTCGTGGGCGAGGAGGCCTCCTTCCTGGCCTTCTGCGACGGCACCTCCTTCGCCCTCATGCCCTCCTCGCAGGACCACAAGGCCGCCCTGGACGGCGACCTGGGCCCCAACACCGGCGGCATGGGCGCCTACAGCCCCGCCCCCGTGCTGCCCGAGGCCGACTGCGCCGCCATGGGCGACCTGGTCATCCGGCCCATCCTCGACTACATGGCCGCCTCGGGCCACCCCTTCGTGGGCATCCTCTACGCCGGGCTCATGTTCACCCCCGCCGGGCCGCGCGTGCTCGAATACAACGTGCGCTTCGGCGACCCCGAATGCCAGCCCCTGCTCATGCGCCTGGACGGCGACCTGCTGGAGATCATGCTCGCCTGCACCCGGGGCACCCTGGCCCAGACCCCCGTACGCTGGAAGCCCCAAAGCGCCCTGTGCGTGGTCATGGCCGCCGGGGGCTACCCCAAAAGCTACCCCAAGGGCATGGAGATCACCGGCATCGACCGCGCCGAGGCCGAAACCGGCGTCACCGTCTTCCAGGCCGGCACCCGCGCCCAGGACGGGCGCACCCTGTGCTCCGGCGGGCGCGTGCTGGGCGTCACCGCCCTGGGCGACACCCTGGCCCAGGCCCGCGACGCGGCCTACAAGGGCGTGGAACTGATCCACTTCGACCCCTGCCACTACCGCCGCGACATCGGCAGCAAGGGGCTGGGGCGCAGGTAGGCGAAGCCGGGCGAAGCCGGGCGCGGGCGGCGGGTGGACGGGGGAGGGGAGGAACCCTTTTTCTCCTCAAGAAAAAGGGTTCCTCCCCTCCCCCGGACCCCCCTCCCCTCTTCCCAAAAAGACCTTTTTCTTTGGGGGGAGAGCTTGGAAGGAGAGTTTGCGGGGGTGAATGGCCTGCGCACTGCGCAGGCGTGGCAACGAAAAATCCTAACGTGCGAGGAGCAAAACATGAGTCGCGTCGCCATCTTCATGGGCAGCATTTCCGATGAACCCATGGTCCGGCCCTGCGCCGACGTGCTGGACAGCCTGGGCATCGACTACCTGTTCACCGTCACCAGCGCCCACCGCACCCCCGAACGCACCGCCGCCCTGGTGGCCGACCTGGAGGCCAAGGGCTGCCAGGTCTTCATCTGCGCGGCAGGCATGGCCGCCCACCTGGCAGGCGCCGTGGCCGCCAAGACCGTGCGCCCCGTGCTGGGAATCCCCGTGACGGCCTCGGCCCTGGGCGGCATGGACGCCCTGCTGGCCACCGTCATGATGCCCCCCGGCTTCCCCGTGGGCACCGTGGCCCTGGACAAGGCCGGGGCGCGCAACGCCGCCTGGCTCGCCGCCCAGATCCTGGCCCTGACGGACAAGGACCTGGAAGCCCGGCTGCGCGCCGCCCGCGAGGAGTTCAAGGCCTCGGTGGACAAGGCCGCGACGGAACTGGCGGCCAGGAAGTAGGGCAGAGGCGGCGAAGCCGCAGCCAAAAATCCGGCAGAGCTCCGGCCGGGAAGAAAGGCGCATCCGGGCAGCAGCGCTGCTGCCCGGGTGCGCCCTTTTCCATCGGGGGCGGGGGATGCCCGCAAGCCCCCGTCAGGCGCCGGGCAGGTCACGCTCCACGGCCAGGAAACGGGCCACGGCCTCGCCGGCCGGGCCCTGGTGCGGGCAGCTCACGCTGACCCCCGCCCCGCGCAGGGCCAGGGCCGCCTTGGGCCCCACGTTGCCCCCCAGCACGGCCCGTGCCCCGGCCTCGATGAGCATCCGCGCCACGAGGGTGCCGCTGCCCTGGCTCAGGTCGCGGTGCGGGTTGGCCTGGGCGCGCACGAAGGCTCCGCGCGCGTCGAAGAACAGAAAATAGTCCGCCCGGCCGATGACCGGCTCCACCGGGCTGCCGGGGTCCGGGCCTGCGGCGGCCACGGCGATGACGTCTGGCATGACTCCTCCTCGCCAGCCTGGCGGCTGGCTCGCCTGCTGCCCGGAGCATACCCCCGCCTGGCCGCGAAGGCCACCCCCGCCCGCAGGCCCGCACCATCCGGAAGCCCGCCTCGCAAGCCCGGCGGCAGGCGCGGAAATCCTTGGGCCGCGCCTTGCCTGCCGCAGGCCCCTGGATTTTTGCGCCCCGCGCGGCCAGCGGTTGACGGAAGCCCCGTCCGGTGGCCCCGGGCGGCGCGAAAAAACCAGGCCCCCGCGTCCCGGGGCAGACGCAGGGGCTTGGATGTCCCGGGCAGCGCGGCGGCGCGCCCTGCGGGGCGGCCCGGCTAGGCCTGGTCGCGCTCGTCGATGACGCGCTTGGTCTTGGCGAAGGAGCGCGGCAGGGAGCCAAAATCCACGATCTCCACGCTGGCGCGGGCCATAAGCTGGTGGTGCAGGGCCTCGGCAACGGCCTTGGCCGCGCCCGCGTCGTCCCCGGCCTGGGCGTCCCGGGCGCGCTCGACCTTGATGCGCATGGAGTCGCGCCCGCCCGTGCGCGTCAGCACGATCTGGTATTCGCTGCCCGCCTCGGGGAACTTCTCCAGCACGGCGGCGATCTGCCCGGGGTAGATGTTCACGCCCCGGAAGATGATCATGTCGTCGGAGCGGCCCAGGATCCTGTCGTGGCGCGGCATGGCCACCCCGCAGGCGCACTCCCCGGGCAAAAGCCGCGTCAGGTCGTGGGTGCGGTAGCGGATGAGCGGCGCGCCCTCCTTGCGCAGGGTGGTCACGACCATCTCCCCGGTCTGCCCCGGGGCCACGGGTTGCAGGGTCGCCGGGTCGAGGATCTCCAGGATGTACATGTCGGCCCAGTAATGGATGCCCGCGTGGGCCGTGCATTCCAGCCCCGCGCCCGGGCCGTACAGCTCGGTCATGCCCGAGATGTCGAAGCTGTGCTCCAGCCCCAGCAGGGCCTCGAAGCGCGCACGCATCTTGGGCGTGTGCGCCTCGGCGCCGAAGATGCATTTTTTCAGCGCGATCTGCTCGCGCAGGCCGTGTTTTTCGACCTCCTCGCCCAGCAGCAGGGCCATGGAGGCCGTGGAGCACAGGCAGGTGGCGCCCAGGTCGGTGATCAGCTGCATCTGGATTTCCAGGTTGCCCGGGCCCACGGGCAGGGCCGTGGCCCCGAAATGCTCGCAACCGAGCTGGAAGCCCGCTCCGGCGGTCCACAGCCCGTAGCCCACGGCGATCTGCACCCGGTCGCGCGGGGTCAGCTCCGCCAGCTCGAAGCAGCGGGCCATCATCGTCTTCCAGGTGTCCACGTCGCCCTGGGTGTAGACCATGACCTTGCGCTTGCCCGTTGTGCCGCTGGAGGCGTGGATGCGCACCAGGCGCTCCTCGGGCACGCAGCGCAGGGGCATGGGGTAGCCCTCGCGCAGGTCGTCCACGTCGGTGAAGGGCAGCCGGGCCAGGTCGTCCAGGAAGCGCACATCCCCCGGGGCCAGGCCTGCGGCCTCGAACTTGGCGCGGTAGGCCGGGCTGTTGGCGTAGGCGTGCTCCACGGTCCATTTGAGGCCCGCGAGCTGGATGTCGTGGAGCTGCTCCTGGGAGAGCCGGGGGATGAACCTGGGCGCGCACTGCATGGGTTGTTCTCCTGGGCTGCGGGCCGGGGGCCCGGCTTGTGGCCGGGCCGGAAATCCAGTACCCACTCGGATTGGCGAAGCGGAAAAGACCATGCCCGAAAACCCGGGCGCATTCAACCGCAAGGCGGCGCGCATGGACGAGACCACAGTCTTCCGCATCCTGGCCACGGTGCTCGGCCTGGTGCTCGGCAGCTTCTACAACGTGTGCATCCACCGGGGGCTCACGGGCGAATCCATCGCCAACCCGCCGCGCTCCAAGTGCCCGAAATGCGGGCATTTCCTGTCCTGGTGGGAGAACATTCCGCTCGTGTCGTGGCTCATGCTGCGTGGGCGCTGCCGCAACTGCCGCAAGCCCATTTCCGCGCGCTACCCGCTGGTGGAGGCCCTGTCGGGCGCCGTGGCCCTGGCCCTGGCCGTGAAGTTCGGCCCGGGCATGACCTTCGCCGTGTACCTGGCCTTCTCCGGGTTGCTCATCGTGCTGGCCTTCATCGACCTGGCCAGCTTCATGCTGCCCCTGTGGCCGATGATCATCGGCGCGGTGCTGGCCATGGTCTGCGCGCCGCTGTTTCTGGGCATCCCCCTGGTGGACGCCCTGCTGGCGGCGGGCGTGGGCGCGGGCACGTTCTGGCTGGTGCGCTGGGCCTACCGCAGGCTGCGCGGCATCGAGGGCCTGGGCGAGGGCGACATCTGGCTCATGCTGCTGCTCGGGCCGCTCACGGGCCTGCGCCACCTGCCCTTCGTGATCCTGGCCAGCGGCGTCTCGCTCATCGCCTTCAACCTGCCCATGCTCCTGCGCCAGGGGCGCCGCGACGCCCAGGGCAACCCCATGCAGACGCCCATCCCCTACGGGCCCTTCCTGTGCCTGGGGGCCATGCTGGCCATCCTCGTGGGCGACGACGTGCTGGCCTGGTATCTGGGGACGGTGCGCTGACCCCCGCGCGAGAAGCGTTGCGCGCGGCGCGCCCCTCGTGTACTGCCTGAGCGGAAGAACCCAGGAGGACGACGCGATGAGGCATACGGCCCTGCTGGCCTGCGTGGTGCTGGCCGCCCTGCTGCTTTCCGGGTGCGGCAAGCGCCACATCCCCACCGCCCCCGACACCGGAGCCCGCCCCCAGGCGCCCGCCCAGGTGCCCCCTGGCGGCGCGGGCCCCGTGCCCAAGGGCACCTTCAAGCCCTACACCATCGCCGGGCGGACGTACTATCCCCTGTCCTCCGCCGACGGCTACCAGGAAACGGGCCTGGCCTCGTGGTACGGCCCGACCTTCCACGGCAAGAAAACCGCCAACGGCGAAACTTACGACATGCACGCCATGACGGCGGCGCACAAGATCCTGCCCATGAACACCTATGTGCGCATCACCCGCCTGGACAACGGGCGCGAGGTGACCCTGCGCGTCAACGACCGCGGGCCCTTCGTGGGCGACCGTATCGTGGACCTCTCGCGCGCGGGGGCCGAGCAGTTGGACATGCTCGGCCCCGGCACGGCGCGGGTGCGCCTGGAGGTGGTGGGGGTGGCCGGACAGCAGGGCCCGACCCTGGCCCAGGCCCTGGAGGCCGAGACCTTCTACGTGCAGGTGGGGTCCTTCCGGGTGCAGGAAAACGCCGAGCGGCTGGTCAGGCAGTTGCGGGCCGCCGGGTACAGGCAGAGCAGGGTGCAGCAGGCCGAGATTTCCGGCGCGACGTACTGGCGGGTGCAGGCGGGCGCGTTCCAGGGCATGGCCCGCGCCACGCGGGCCCATGCCGAACTCGCAGGGCGCTTCGCGTCGAGCTTCCTTATTGCGGATTGAGCTCGGCGCGGAACTTGCGCGACAACCGGAAGACCACGACCTTGCGCGGCGGCAGGGTGATGGACTGGTTGGTCTGCGGGTTGCGTCCCTTGCGGGCGCGCTTGTCGTAGGCCTCGAACTTGCCGAACCCGCTGACGAGCAGCGCGTGGTCCTTCTTCACCGACTGCTTCATGATCTCCAGCAGAGACTCGACCTGGGCCTTGACCTCGGCCCGGTTGCGGTCGGACTTCTCGTAGATGCTGTCAACGATGTCGGCCTTGGTTAACGTCTTGCCCATGATGGACCTCCGTAACGCTTTCCCCGGTTTGACGGCTCCTTGCGGCCAGGGGCTCTGCCACCCCCGCCCCCTTGGCGGCGCCGGGGCCTGTGGCGCCGCCAAAGGACCCGCCGCCCCGGGGGCGGCACCCCGCGCCGCGCACGTCGCGCGGGCCGGGCTCGGCGGGCCTTGTCTCTGAATTATTACCTAAGGTTTGAGTTTTTATCAAGGAATTTAAAATGAACGTGCCTTTTCGCGCAATCCGGCACCCCGGGAACGCAAAAAGCCCCGCCCCGCCTGGGGCCCGGGCCTTTCCGCACCCCGAGCCGCCGCGCCAACGGGCCCGTATCCTCCCGGTGTTCTTCCCTTTCCAGGGCTGCCCGGGGCGCTGCGTCTACTGCGCCCAGCCCGCCGCCACGGGCACGGCCCCGGCCTCCCTGGCCGAACACCTGCGCGCCCTGGAAGCCCGCCTGGAGCTTGCCGCGCGCCAGGGCGCCGCGCCCCTGGAGCTGGGCTTCTACGGCGGCACCTTCACCGCCCTGCCCGAGCCCTGGCCCGGGCGTTTCCTGGCCCTGGCCGCGCGCTACCGCGCCTCGGGGCTCGTCACGCGCGTGCGCTGCTCCACCCGGCCCGACGCCGTGAGCCCCGCCCTGCTGGACCGTCTGGCCGCTCAGGAACTGGACATGATCGAACTGGGCGTGCAGACCTTCCACGCTCCGGCCCTGGCGGCGGCCCGCCGGGGCTACGGGCCCGAGGCCGCCCACGCGGCCTGCCAGGCCGTGCGCCGGGCCGGGCTGGCCCTGGGCGTGCAGTTGCTGCCCGGGCTGCCCGGCCACGCGCCCGGCCACCTGGACGCCGACGTGCGCGCGGCCCTGGAGCACGGGCCCGAGGCCGTGCGCCTGTATCCCTGTGTGGTGCTGCGCGGCACGGCCCTGGCCGACGCCCTGGCCCGGGGCGAGTACGCGCCCTGGACGCTGGAGGCCACGGTCCCGGCCCTGGCCGACGCCCTGCTGGCCTGCTGGGGGGCAGGCGTGCCGGTGATCCGCATCGGCCTGGCCCCGGAGCAGGACCTGGCCGCCCATATCCTGGCCGGGCCGTGGCACCCGGCCCTGGGGCAGCTGGCGCGCTCCCTGGCGCTTTTGCGCCATGTCCGGGCCCGGGCCCGGGCCATGGACCCGCCGCCCACGCGCCTGCTGGCCCCGGATCGCTGGCGCAGCGACGTGCTCGGCCACCGGGGCGCCCTGGGCCCGCACTACGCCGCCCTGGGCCTGGCCCCGGCCTTCGAGGCCCGGGCCGATTTCCTGCTGGCCTGAGCCGCGCCTCAGCCCCGCCGCCTGGGCCCGCGCTCCTTCACCTCCTTGACGAGGCGGCCAAAGGCCTTGTCCCGCCTGCGCTTGTCCAGGGCGCTCAATTCCTGGAACTCCGCCTCTTTCCTGAGCTTCAGGTAGCTGGCGTAGCGGTCCGCGCGCAGTGCGCCGCTGGCGAGGGCGGCCCGCACGGCGCAGCCGGGCTCGTTCTCGTGGCGGCAGTCCGCGTAGCGGCAGTGCTCCGCAAGGGCGGCGACCTCGTCGAAGCCCGTGGCGACGCCCTCGCCGGCCCCGGCCATGCCCAGCTCGCGCATCCCGGGTGTGTCCACGAGCATGGCACCCTGGCCGAGCATGACGAGCTGGCGGCGGGTGGTGGTGTGCGTGCCTTCCCCCGTGGCGCTGACGGCGCTGGTCCCGAAGGTTTCCCGGCCCAGCAGGCGGTTGAGGAGGGTCGTCTTGCCCACGCCCGAGGAGCCGAGCAGGCAGTAGGTCCTGCCCGGGGCCAGGGCCTGCTGGAAGTCGGCGAACCCGGCCCCGGTGTGCGCGCTCAGGGCGATGACCCGGGCCCGGGTGGCGGCGCCTGCCAGCGCGCATTTGTGCTCCAGCTCCTGCGGGTCGATGAGGTCCGTCTTGGTCAGCACGACCACCGGCTCCACCTGCCCCTGGGCCGCCATGACCAGATAGCGGTCCAGCCGCGCCGGGTTGAAGTCGAAATGGCAGGACTGGACGATGAAGGCCGCGTCGATGTTGGCGGCGATCAGTTGCACGCCCGCGCCGCCCGGGGCCTTGCGCCGCAGCAGCGTCCTGCGCGGGAAGACCCGGTGGATCAGGGCCGCCGCGCCGTCGTTGTAGAGGCTCACCGTGACCCAGTCCCCGACGCAGGGCAGATCGGCGGGGCCCTCGGTCTGGAAAGCCAGCCGCCCCGACAGCTCGGCGGGGATTTCCCCCGACCCGTCGCGGATCAGCCATGCCCCGCGGTCCACGGCCACCACACGCGCAAAGCCGCAGCCCTCCAGGCCCAGCTCGCCCGCGCGGGCCTCGAACCAGGCGTCGAAACCCAGGGCCCGCAACGGGGTCACATCCACACGCAATTCCATATCCTGCTCTCCTGCGCCGACGGCGCGGCGCCGCGCGCTACACCCGCTGCCCGCACAGCTGGACCAGCGAGAAATACTTCCCGCCCTCGGCCTGCATCATGGGCACGTCCTGCCGGGCGTGGGGGTTGGGGCTCTCCAGCCAGTCGGCCCAGGCCTGGCGCAGGCAGTCCATCTCGCGGCAGGGGCCCAGGCGCAGCCCGTCCGCCTGCTCCCACAGCGCCCGCCACCAGGCCAGGGTGCGGAACTCGTCGTCCAGCTGCGGCACCCAGAAGGGCCGCAGCTCCGGGGGCACCTCGCCACCGGGCAGCTCGCGCGAGAGCCCGGGCACGGCCACGGCCACATGCCCGCCCGGCTTCACGAACTCCAGCAGGCCCGGCAGCATGGTCTGGTTCGTGCCGAAGTACTGGTAGGCGTCCACGGAAAAGAGCACGTCGAAATAGCCATGGGCAAAGGGCAGGCCCTTGGTGGCGTCCACGGCCAGCGGCACGATCTGCTCTTCCAGGCCCAGGGCCTGGAAGCGCCGGGAGTTGTCCGTGGGGGCGATCCACAGGTCGGCGGCGAAGACCTGGACCCCGAACTTCTGCGCCAGCAGGATGGACGAGATGCCCATGCCGCAGCCCAGGTCCAGCACGCGCAGCCCCTGGCGCAGGGGCAGGAAGGAGGCCATCTCCTCGGCGATGCGCATGGCGTTGGGGCCCATCATGGTGTCGAGCAGGAAGGCCTTGTCGTAGGCGTCGGTGAACGGGGTCGGTATCGGCATCGTCGTGGTCTCCTTGTCGTGTTCGGGGTGTCGTTTGTGCCGTCATAGCCGCAAACCCCGCCCGGGGCACTCCACTTCTTGGTTGGCAAACAAAGAAGCGCCCCGGGGGTCCGGGGCGCTTCGCGTCAGTCACCGTTCACGGCGGCGAGGATCTTGTAGACGGCCTTGGCGGACAGGCAGTACTGCTCCGCCAGGCTGGCCACAGGGCAGCCCGCCCTGCGCCGGGCCGCGATCTCGCGGTTCCTGGCCAGCAGGCGCTGCCTGTTCTGCGTCGTTTCCCCCCACTGCCTTCTGTTCTCCGCCTTGCGGGGGATGTACAGCACTTCGCCGTCGATATACTCCTGTATCGCGCGCAGCAGTTGCCGCGGCAACACGTCGTTCGCTTTCCTGTAGCTCATCATGCTCCTCCTGGTTTGTTTTCAGGATCGAGCATGGGCCCTTGCCGCAGGATCTACGCTGTCATGCAAAAGCCCATGCTATGCATGACGCACGGAATCCAAAGAAGAAAACATCCAAATTCCTCCGTTGATTGTGCCTTGCCT
This sequence comes from Desulfocurvus vexinensis DSM 17965, assembly GCF_000519125.1. Classification (NCBI taxonomy): domain Bacteria; kingdom Pseudomonadati; phylum Thermodesulfobacteriota; class Desulfovibrionia; order Desulfovibrionales; family Desulfovibrionaceae; genus Desulfocurvus; species Desulfocurvus vexinensis. The sequence continues at coordinate 18,552 of NZ_JAEX01000013.1, read as the reverse complement.
GCCCCGCGTGTATCCGCGCGCAGGCGGGCTGTCAACCCGCCGGGAGCGCCCGCCCCGCCCCGCAGTCCGGGCTTGCGCGCGCCCGGCGGCGGCGCTAGAAGAAATGATCGTTCCCCGCGCCCCAGCCCCAAGGAGCCCCAGCATGGACACCGGAACCGTCGTCTTCGCCTTCGCCCTGACCCTGCTGGCGGGCCTGTCCACGGGCATCGGCGCCGCCGTGGCCTTTTTCACCCGCCAGACCAACACAAAGGTGCTCTCCGTGGCCCTGGGCTTCTCCGCCGGGGTCATGCTCTATGTGTCCTTCGTGGAGATCTTCGCCAAGGCCAGGGACACGCTGACCCAGGCCCTGGGCGAGGGCGCGGGCACCTGGGCCACCGTGGGCGCGTTCTTCGCGGGCATGGGCCTCATCGCGCTCATCGACCGCTTGGTGCCCAACTACGAGAACCCCCACGAGCTGCACTCCGTGGAGGAAATGGACGCCGGGCTGTGCAACCTGCCCCGCAACGAGGCCCACGACTTCGCCAAGCTCAAGCGCACCGGGATGATGGCCGCCGTGGCCATTGCCGTGCACAACTTCCCCGAGGGCCTGGCCACCTTCACCGCCGCCCTGTCCGACCCGGGCCTGGGCCTGGCCATCGCCGTGGCCGTGGCCATCCACAACATCCCCGAGGGCATCGCCGTGTCGGTGCCCCTGTTCTACGCCACGGGCGACCGCAAAAAGTCCTTCCGCCTGGCCTTCCTCTCCGGGCTGGCCGAGCCCGTGGGCGCGGGGGTGGGCTTCCTGCTGCTCTTGCCCTTCTTCACGCCCACGCTTTTCGGCTGCCTGTTCGCCAGCGTGGCCGGGATCATGGTCTTCATCTCCCTGGACCAGCTGCTGCCCGCCGCCGAGGAATACGGCGCGCACCACCACTGCATCTTCGGCGCGGTGCTCGGCATGGGCGTCATGGCCCTGTCGCTGCTGTTGCTGCTGTAGGGGCAGCCCCGCGCCACAAGCAAGACGGGCCCGCGCGCCACTGCTGCGCGCGGGCCCGCCTTGTTGCGGCGCCGCCTCCGGCCCCTAGAACCCCGACTGGCGGTAGACCTTGCCCCGGCGGTCGATGAGCTGGGCGAAGCGGTAGCCGCCCTTGACCAGGGCCTGCTCGAAAAGCTGCACGCCCCGGGCGTGGCAGCGGTCGCATGCGCGCTGGGGGATCTCCACGCCCACGGACAGCGGATGCGCCGTGGACCACGACTCGATGCGCACCACCCCCGGGCAGTCGCAGCAGAGCAGCACCGACTCCACCTGCGACTCGCGGATGTCGTCGGTGTCGTAGTAGATGTCCTTGTGACGCACGCGGAAGCCGTCGCACTCCTCGCCCTGCATCCGCTCGCGCGGGGGGTTGAAGTACAGCCCACGCACGTCGTCGCACAGCCGCTTGATGTAGTCGGTGACCTTGTCCGGCTGGCGCAGCCGCCCGGCGTCGTAGCCCGGCTCCACCACGCCCTGGTAGTCCAGCCCGGCCATGGCCAGGCACAGCCCAAGGTTCACGTAGGGCAGCGCGCCCTGGATGGCGTAGCCGCCCTCGAGCACGGCGATGTCCGGGTTGAGCCGCTCGCTGAGCAGCGCGTAGCCCCGGGCCGAGAAATTCATGTTCGTGATGGGGTCGGAGAAGTGGTTGTCCTGCCCCGCCGAATTGATGACTAGGTCGGGCTTGAAGTCGTCCAGCAGCGGCAGCACGACATGGTCGAGCACGTGCAGGAAGCCTTCGTCGGAGGTCTGCGGCGGCAGGGGCACGTTGATGGTCTTGCCGTAGGCCCCGGGCCCGCCCAGCTCCAGGGGGAAGCCCGTGCCCGGGTACAGGGTGCGCCCGTCCTGGTGCAGCGAGATGAACAGCGTGTCGGGGTCGTGCCAGTAGATGTCCTGGGTGCCGTCGCCGTGGTGGCAGTCGGTGTCCACGATGGCCACCCGCCGCGGGCCGTAGGTCTCGCGGATCCACTCCACCATCACGGCCTCGATGTTCATGTTGCAAAAACCCCGGTTGCCGTGGACGAACTTCATGGCGTGGTGCCCCGGGGGCCGCACCAGGGCAAAGGCCTTCTCCTCCTCGCGCTCCATGACCAGCCGCGCGGCCTTGATGGCCCCGCCCGCCGAAATCAGGTGCGACTGCGTGGCCACGCTGGCCACGTCGGGCAGGCAGAAATGCACGCGCTCCACGTCCGCCAGCGTCGCCACCTCGGGCCGGTGCTCCGTCACGCCGTCGATGTCGAACAGGCCCTCCTCCAGCAGCTGGTCCTGCGTGTAGAGCAGCCGCTCCTCCCGCTCGGGATGCGTGGGGCTGATGGACCAATCGAAGGCCGGAAAAAAGACGATCCCCAGACGATTCTTGGCCTCAAGCATGACGAACCCTCCCGCGCCGTGCGCGTACCCCGCCAAAGCACGCCAAACCCCGCGCGATGTCAACCGCCTGCCCGGTGGACGGCGCCCAGGCGGTGGTGAACGGAGCGGTTGCTGCGGGCCGCCCCCCTGCGCCAAGGCGCGCCGGGGGCCAGACGCGGGGCCTTCGCCCGCGCCGCGTGGCGCCACAAGCCCCGCGCCCCGGCGGGCCTACTTGCCCAGCTGGCGCAGGCGGGTTTCGATGACCATGGGGTTGGGGTAGGTCGCGCGGATGGATTCCAAGAGCTCGCGGGCCCGGGTCTTCTGGCCCTCGGATTCGAGGATCTCGCACAGCATGTAGGTGCCCAGGGCGTGCAGCTCGGTGTCCAGATCGGGCAGGGCCAGGAGCTTTTCCAGCCAGGCCCGGGCCTGGGCGCGGTTCTTGAGCAGGCTGTAGGCCTGGGCCAGCTCGTACATGCAGTGGGCGTGCGGGTTGGTGGCGTCGGCCTGCTCCATGCAGGCCAGCATGGCATCCTTGGCCATGCCGTAGCGCCCCTGGTACTGGTGGATCTTGCCCAGGTTCCAGTGGACCTCGGCGATCTGCGGGCGGGTCAGGTCGCCCTGGTCCAGCAGGGTCTGCCAGGTTTCGCTGGCCTTGTCCCATTCGTGCAGGCGGGTGTAGATCTCGGCGAGCTGCCAGGAGAGGTCCACGAAGCGCGTGGCGTCCTCGGAGAATTCGAGCTGCATGGCTTCCAGCAGCCGCGCGGCCTTCTTGGTATTGCCGGTGACGGTGTCGCTGATGCGCACCAGCTGCTGCCAGGCCTCCCAGCGCTGCGCGCCCTGGGGGTTGGCCTGCAGGTAGCCCTCGTAGAGGGCCTCGGCCTTGAGGTAGTTGCCGCTGGCGAACTCCCTGTCGGCCTGGGCGAGGGGACCCTCGCCCAGGCCGGAGGAGCAGGCCCACAGGGCCGCGCAGAGCAGCAACGCCCCAAGGCTAGTCTTCATCGGGCAGGGTGTCGGCGTCCTGGGGCTCGACGCCGTCGATCTGGTTTTCGCGCACGAGGTCGAACCCGGCCACCTGCGCGCCCTCGGCCATGGACACCAGGCGCACGCCCTGGGTGGCGCGGCCGACCTTGCGGATCCCGTCCACGGGGATGCGGATGACCTTGTTCTCCGAGGTCATCAGGATGATCTCGTCGTTGGGCTCGACCATCACCGCGCCCAGGAGCTGCCCGGTCTTGGGCGTGGTGCGCATGGTGATGATGCCCTTGCCCCCGCGCGACTGAAGCCGGTAGAGGTCGTAGGCCGTGCGCTTGCCGTAGCCCCCGCCCGACACGCACAGGATGTCGCGGGTCTCCTGGGCGTCGGCCACCACGGCGGCCACCACGCGGTCGCCGCCGCGCAGGGCGATGCCCTTGACGCCCGCCGTGCCCCGGCCCATGGGCCGCACGTCCTGGCAGGCGAAGCGGATGGAGAACCCGGCGGCGGTGACCAGCACGGCCTCGTCGTTCTTGCCCACCTCGGTGACCTGGAGCAGCTCGTCGTCCTCGCGGATGTTCACGGCGATGATGCCCGTGGAGCGGCAGTTGGCGTACTGGTCCACCTCGGTGCGCTTGACCATGCCCTTGCGGGTCACGAACAGGAAGTAGCGCTCGGGCAGGAAGTCGCGCAGGGTCAGGGCGCAGGTCACGAACTCGTCGCGGCCCAGGGGCAGCAGGTTGTTGATGTGCACGCCCTTGGCCGTGCGGCTGCCCTCGGGAATCTGGTGCACCTTCATGCGGTACATGCGCCCGTTGTTGGTGAACAGGATCAGGTTCTGGTGGTTGGAGGTCACCAGGAAGTTGAGGATGAAGTCGCCGTCGGAGGTGTGCACGCCGAAGACACCCTTGCCGCCGCGCTTCTGCTGGGCGTAGTGCTCCAGGTTGGTGCGCTTGACGTAGCCGCGCTGCGACAGGGTGATGACCACCTCCTTGTCGGGGATGAGGTCCTCGATGTCGATGCCGCACAGGTCGTCCTGGACGATCTCGGTCTGGCGCGGGGTGGCGAAGGTCTCCTTGAGCTTGACCAGCTCCTCCTCGATGACGCCGCGCAGCACCCCGTCGTGCTCCAGGATGCTCTTGAAGTATTCGATGGCCTTGAGCAGCTCGTTGTACTCCTCGATGAGCTTCTCGTGCTCCAGCCCGGTCAGGCGCTGCAGGCGCATGTCCAGAATGGCCTGGCTCTGCGGGTCGGACAGGCCGAAGCGCTCGCGCAGGGCGTCCTTGGCGTCCTGGGGGGTCTTGGAGCCGCGGATGATGGCCACCACCTCGTCGATGTTGTCCAGGGCGACGCGCAGGCCTTCGAGGATATGCGCCCGGGCCTCGGACTTCTCCAGGTCGAAGCGGGTGCGGCGGATGATGACCTCGCTTCTGTGTTCCAGGAAGTGGCGCAGGATATCCTTGAGGTTCAAAAGCTGGGGCCGGTTGCCCACCACGGCCATCATGTTGTAGCCGAACGAGGTTTCCAGGGGCGTGTACTTGTACAGCGAGTTGACGATGATGTCGGGGATGGCGCCCTTCTTGAGGTCGAGCACGATGCGGATGCCCTTGCGGTCGGACTCGTCGCGCAGGTCGGACACGCCGTCGATGCGCTTGTCCTGCACGAGCTGGGCGATCTTCTCCACCAGCGAGGACTTGTTCAGCGCGAAGGGGATCTCGGTGATGACAATGGCTTCCATGTCGCGCTTGCGCTTCTCGATCTCGACCTTGCCGCGGATCTTCACCGTGCCGCGCCCGGTGCGGTAGGCATCCAGCAGGCCCTGCCCGGCGTAGAGCGAGCCTCCGGTGGGAAAGTCCGGCCCCTTGACGTGGCGCAACAGGTCGTCCACCGAGCAGGAGGGGTTGGCCAGCTGCTCCAGCAGGGCGTCCACCAGCTCGCCGAGGTTGTGCGGCGGGATGTTGGTGGCCATGCCCACGGCGATGCCCGAGGAGCCGTTGAGCAGCAGGTTGGGCACCTTGGTCGGCAGGACCACGGGCTCCTGGAGCGAGTTGTCGTAGTTGGGCCGGAAGTCCACGGTCTTCTTGTCGATATCGGCCAAAAACTCGCCTGCCAGGCGCGACATGCGCGCCTCGGTGTAGCGCATGGCCGCCGCGGCGTCGCCGTCGATGGAGCCGAAGTTGCCCTGGCCGTCCACCAGCGGGTCGCGCATGGAGAAGCTCTGGGCCATGCGCACCAACGCGTCGTAGACCGCCGAGTCGCCGTGGGGGTGGTACTTGCCGATGACGTCGCCGACCACGCGGGCGGACTTCTTGTAGGGCCGCGTGTAGGAGTTGCCCAGCTCGTACTGGGCGAACAGGATGCGCCGGTGCACGGGCTTGAGGCCGTCGCGCACGTCGGGGATGGCGCGGCCGATGATCACGGAAAGCGAATATTCCAGGTAGGATTTCTGGATTTCCTTTTCGATGCTGATGGTCGGATTGTCCACTGAGCTTCCTCGCTGTTGTGACCTGTGCAGGCCGGGGGAAACGCGTCCGCCAGGAGGCGCCCCCGGGTGATGGCCGCCGCCCGGTGCGGGCGGCGGACGGGGGGCCGCTGGCCGGGCGGTCCGCCCGCTGCCTGCCCCGCGTGTTGCGTGTGGCCTCGTTTTCGCGTCGCGGGCCGCCGCCTCCGGCGCGCCCGCAGGCCTTCATAACCAATTTTCCGGCCGGACGCAGCCTCTGCGATGGCCCCCGGGCCGATTTCCCGCCCCCGGCCCGCCAGGGGCCGGGGCGCCACGGCCCGCGCCGCAGAAACACCCCGGCGCAGGCCACGGCGGAGCCCGCCGCAGGGCCGCAGCTTCGGCGGCCCCGCAGCGGATGCCGGGAGCAAAGCGCCCGGCCCGGCTAGCCCTTGGCGGCCTTGGCGGCCTCGGTGATCTTGAGCAGCAGCTCGTCAAGGGCCACGGGCTTGATCAGGTAGTCGAAGGCCCCGAGTTCCAGCCCCTTGCGGGCGGCCTCCACGCTGGCGTGGCCGGTGAGCATGATCACCCGCACCCGGGGGTGGCGCTGGCGCAGCTCGGCCAGCACCTCCAGACCGTCCTTGCCCGGCATGCGCACGTCCAGCACCACCACATCGGGCTCGCGCTCCTCCACGGCGTCCAGGGCCTCGGCGGCGCTGCTGGCCAGCCGGACCGGGATGCCCCTCCAGCCCAGGCGCTTGCCGTACATTTCGAGAATCTTGAGTTCGTCATCGACGAAGAGAACGTCCATCTCCTCCACGGGAACCTCCCCGTGCCTCGGCCCGCCTGGCGGGGGGCACGACAACTCCATCCTCCTGTTGCGGACCGGGCGCGGCCCTCGCGCCCGTGGGCATTGGGGCGATGAGCCGGCTGCGCCGGCCTGCCGGCACGCGCGGCCCTCGCGCCTGCGGGCAATGGTGCTTGAGCGGCGGGGTTTTGTCCAGACGTCCGCAAAGGGCCGGGGAGCGGCCCTTTTGCGGCCCTCCCGGACCGGAAAAGGGGCCGCCTCCTGACGGAGGCGGCCCCATGCGGACGCGGAGGCGGCCCGGATCAGATGAAGATGAGCTGCACGAGCACGAACAGGGGGATGAGGATGCCCAGGCTCCAAGCCATATAGCCGAAGAAACTGGGCATCTTCACGCCGCTGGTCTCGGCGATGGAACGGACCATGAAGTTGGGCGCGTTGCCGATGTACGTGTTGGCGCCCATGAACACCGCGCCCGCCGAGATGGCCAGCAGGGTGGAGGCCATGGTGGTCATCAGCTCCCCGGCATTGCCGCCTGCGGTGTTGAAGAACACCAGATAGGTCGGCGCGTTGTCCAGGAAGCTGGAGAGCACGCCCGTGAGCCAGAAGTACATGGCATCGACGGGCTCGCCCCCGGGGCCGGAGACCATGGTGATGACCCCGGCCAGGGCGCCCTTGGTTCCGGCCTTGAGGATGGCGATGGCCGGAATCATGGACAGGAAGATGCCGATGAACAGCTTGCCGACCTCCACGATGGGGAACCAGTCGAAGTCGTTCTTGCGGCGGTTCTCCTCGGTGGTGAACTTCAGCGACAAGAGGGCCATGCCCACCAGGATCGCGTCGCGCAGCACGTTCTGCAGGTCCACATGGGTGTGGTAGATGTCGAACTGCACGCCCGACTTCCACATGCCGCTCATGAGCACGCCGCCGATGATGCCCGCCAGGAACAGCAGGTTGATCTTGCCGTCCAGGCCGAGCTTTTCGGAGCTGGCGTCCGTCGCGGGCATGGCGGGGCGGCCTTCCTTGTTGAAGAGCACGGTGTCCACCGCGAAATAGATGCCCAGCAGGAGCACCACCAAAAAGAGCATGGGCAGGAACATGTGTGTGGTGGTCCAGAAGAAGTCAACGCCCTTGAGGAAGCCCAGGAACAGCGGCGGGTCGCCCAGCGGGGTCAGGGAGCCGCCGATGTTGGCCACCAGGAAAATGAAAAAGACCACGGTATGAACCTTGAACTTGCGGTGCGCGTTGGCGCGCAACAGCGGGCGGATGAGCAGCATGGCCGCGCCGGTGGTGCCCATCCAGCTCGCCAGGACCGTGCCCACCAGGAGCACCCCGGTGTTGACCGCGGGGTTGCCCACCAGCTGCCCGGTGAGGCGCACGCCGCCGGACACCGTGAACAGCGCGAAGAGCAGGATGATGAAGGGGATGTACTCCAACAGGAGCACATGCACGACCTCGTACAGGGCCAGCTCGAAGCCGAAGGTCGCCGCGAAGGGCACCAGGAAGGCCAGGGACCAGAAGGCCGAGATCTTCCCGAAATGATGGTGCCAGAAGTGCGGCGCGGCCAAGGGGAAGATGGCGATGGACAGGAGCATGCAGGCGAAGGGGATGACCCAGAACACGCCCAGCTCCGTGCCGATGGCCTCGGCCATGTGGTGCAGGTCTCCGCCTGCCGCCAGCCCCGCCTGGGGCAGCAGCAGGCACGCGACCAGCGGCAGGAGAAGGAAAACCAGCAATTTGCCAAAGAACTGATGCACTGTCGTTATCCTCCGGTTTGTTGGGGTAGCCCCCCGCAAAGGGCTGCCGAAGCGGACGGCGCCGCTTGGCCCTGGCGACACGGGCCGCATATGGCGGGAACTTGCGGACTCCCGCTTCCAGCACGGCGGATGCCGCGCATCCGCCGTGTTCGGAACTGGTCTGGGCAAGGGGGGCGGGCCCCCCTTGCGCGTTTTCAGCGGACGATGAGCACCGGGCAGTCGCAGCGGTGCAGCACGTGGTGCGTCACACTGCCCAGGAACAGGCCTTCGAGCTCCGTGAGCCCCCGGCTGCCCAGGACGATGAGGTCCACGCCGTTTTCTTCGGCGTAGTGGATGATCGCGTTGGCGGGGTCGCCCAGGCGCACGTCCACGCGGAAGCGGACGTCGGAGCCCTCGCACAGGCCCTTGTAGCCCTCAACGACCTTGCGGCCCGCCATTTCCAGCTCCTTTTGGAGCTCCTCGCGCGCGCCGCCGCCGATAAGCCGGGGGATGTTGCCAGGGCAGAAGAGCAGCATCAGCTCCGCCCCCTGGGTCCTGGCCACGCCCCGGGCGTATTGGGCCGCCTTTTCCGCATGCTTCGAGCCGTCCACGCCCACAAGAATCTTCTTGAACAACATCGCTTGGTCCTCCTGTGTCGAGGTTACACACACAGGCCGGGCCGGGCCGCGCCGGAAGGGACACGGACCGCCCCCGCCTCGTCGGGCCGGTGGCGACGTCTGCCGGCCAGGGCCGGCAGGGTAACGGGGAAGCGCTCCGCCCGCACTGTGCGGTGCAGGCGGTTTTCATGCATGGCGATGCGGGTTGTGAGTCTCACGCTTACCCCACCGCAGCGGGTGCGCGCAAGCTGCATTTGCCCCGCAGGACCCGATTGTCGCCGAAAATGTCCGCCCGGGGCCGGACGGGCACCGACGGCGCCGCAGTCCCGGGCAGCACGCCCCGCCGTCCGCTGGCGGCGCCCCCGTGGGCAAAACCGCCACCGTGAGCGATGCGCGCCTCTTTTCCTGCACCGCCCATCCCGCGCCCGGGGCCGCCCCCTGCCGGATGCCTGCCTGCGGCTGGGCCATGGCCCTCCCTCCCGCCAGGGGCCACCCCCGGATTGCCCCGGCCCCGCACGCGGGGAGCGCGGGGCCTGACGGTCAGGGAGGCAGCACTTCCGGACGGCCATGACTCGCCGGATGCGCCAACGGGCCCGCCCCGGGCCGCGCGATACCCCGGGGCCGCAAGGCCTGCGGATGGCGCGCCTCTGGCCCACGATTCACTCCGCCCTTGCGCGATGCACAGCGCCAATGGCCAGATGCGGGATTCGCACCGCACGCGGTGGCGGCCCCACGCAGGCGCCCCCCCGGCAATCCTTGCAAAGAGCGGGTGTACTGGCCGCCAGGCCCGAGCGGGCGCCCGGGAAAAAAGCAAAAAGACGGCCGCCACACCCCTGAAGCGGCCTTGCCCCCCGCCGAAAGACGCAAAATAGCGCAAAAAATCAGGAAAAAACGCGAACCCACAAGCGGCTTGTGAAGAGTGTGTCAATATTTTTATAAACAATTCCAGATAAATAGCGACTTTTGCCGAATCTCGCAAATATTTTCGGCACAGAGACTGCTTTCTGCGAAGTGGGCTTTGGCCCGGCATCGTGGCCTCACTGTGAAAAAACGCATCCGGCAACCAGACCCACGGCCCCTGGCTCGTGCGGCTCAACCCAGGAGTGAACAGTCATGAACGGTCTCGTGAAAGACTACACCGTCCCCGTCGACAAGTTCCCCCGGCTCTCCGATTCGGCGACCTTCGCCGAGGCCGTCCTGGCCCTGGACAAGGCCCAGGAGGAGTTCGCCAGCGGCAAGCGCGAGCAGCGCATCATGCTGGTCTTCGACAACGCCAACAAGATCGTCGGCAAGCTCTCGCCCCTGGATGTGGTGCGCGGGCTCGAACCCGACTTCGACAAGCTCGTGGACGCCCAAGCCAGCAGCTTCGTCAGCAGCGGCTATGTCATCGACTCCATGAAGAGCCAGGCGCTGCTCTGGTCCACGCCCCTGGACGACCTCTGCTCCACCGCCAAGAACATCAAGGTCAAGGACTTCATCCGCAAGCCTTCGGCTTCCCAGGTCATCGAGGCCGGAGAAACCCTGAACATCGCCTTCCACCGTTTCGTGCTCTTCCGCCACGACTCGCTGTTCGTCATGGACGATCACAGGCTCGTGGGCCTTTTGCGCTTCTCCGACGTCTACAGGGAGATCGCGCGCAGGATCAAGGACGTTTGCGGCGTTTAGGGCCGCGCAGGACTTTACTCCCGAACACCGCAGGGCCGCCGCGGCGGCCAGCCCCCACGGAACCACAAAGGAGAGAACGAAATGAGCAACACCGCGACCCAGACCCCCAACCCGGACTACAGGACCCCGGACGAGCTCGTGGTCGAAGAACACGAGCCCCAGGGCCCCACGCAATCGCCCCAGGCAATAATCATCAAACTGCTCATCGCCGTCGGCCTGGGCGCGCTCATCTTCCTGCTGCCCCGGCCCGACAACCTGCCCGTGGAAGGACACCGCCTGGCGGCCATCCTGGTGCCCGTGGTCTTTTTGTGGGTTTCCGAGGCCATTCCCATCGGCATCACCGCGCTTCTGGCCACGGCGCTGATGATCGTGCTCAAGGTTGAAAAGAGCAGCGCGGCCTGGGCGCCCTACGCCAACCAGGCGGTCATGTTCGTGATGATGATCATCATGTTCGGCGTGGTGCTCAACGAGGTCGGCCTGGCCAAGCGCCTGCTGTTCTGGATCCTGCGCTTCGCGGGCACCAACGTGAAGCGGCTGAGCTTCTTCATCGCCTTCAGCAGCACGATCCTGTCGTCGATCTTCCACGATGCGACCATCACCATCATCATGCTCTTCGCCATCCTGCCGCTGTTCAAGGCCATGGGCATCACGCCCAACAAGAGCAACAACCTGAGCAAGTTCTTCGTCATCCTCATCCCCCTGGCCGCCTCGGCGGGCGGCTTCGGCACCTTGCTTGGCGGCGGCCGCTGCGCCCTGGCCGTGGACATCACCCAGAAGTACCTGCTCGAGGCCACCGGCGTGGCAGTGAAGATCGGCTTCCTCAAGTACGCCATCATCGAGTTCCCCATCTGCATCCTGACCGCCATCGCCACCTGGGCCATTGTCTACGCCGTCTTCCGGCCCAAGGAAGTGGAGTTGCCCGCCTCGGTGAAGATCGAGTCCATGCCCAAGATGAGCACCGCCGAGATCGGCGTGAGCGTGATCTTCGTGGCCGCCTTCGTGCTGTGGTTCGCCGGCGACCTGACCGGCTGGCACGTGAGCGTCGTGGCCGCCCTGGCCCTGGCGGGTTTCTGCACGCCGGGCTGGGTGTCCTTCAAGACCATCTGCGACAAGTTCCCCTGGGAGTCGTGGATCGTGTTCGGCTCGGGCGTGTCCCTGGGCGCGGCCATGCTCACCAGCGGCCTGGGCAAGTACCTGGCCGAGGCCTTCATCCCCCTGCTCCAGGGCCAGAGCACCTTCGTGACCTACTTCGGCATGGGCTTCTTCGGCTCGGTGCTCTCCAGCATGATGAGCAACTCCGCCGCCGTGGCCCTGAGCCTGCCCATCACCCTGCCCATGGCCGAGATGATGAACATGAGCATAGAGGCCGTGGGCCTGCTCTCGCCCATGTCCACCTCCTTCATCATGCTCGTCATCGGCTGCCCCCCGACCATCATCGCTTACAGCACCGGCTACTTCAGCCAGATGGAGTTCATCAAGGTCGCCGTGCCCTGGTGCCTCCTGCTGCTGACCATCTGCGTGCTGGGCGCCATGCTCTACTGGCCGATGATCGGCTTCAGCTGATGCGCACCAAGAGCGAACAACCCAACCCCAACTCCCGCCGGCCGGAGCCCGGCCGGCGGGAAACACGAGAGGAACGCACATGAGCGACAGCAAGCCGAGACTGCTGCTGGTGGACGACGAGGAGCGCTTCCGCACCACCCTGGCCAAGCGCCTGGCCGAGAGCGGCTTCGAGACCCAGACCGCGGGCAGCGGCAAAGACGCCCTGGCCCTGCTGACCAAGGAGCCCTGCGACGTGGTCGTCCTGGACATCCGCATGCCCGGGCTCTCGGGCATCGAGACCCTGGCCGAGATCCGCAAGAGCCACATCGGCGTCGAGGTCATCCTGCTCACCGGCAACGCCGATGTGCCCAGCGCCATTGAGGGCATGCGCCTTGGCGCCTTCGACTACCTCATGAAGCCGCACGACTATGACAGCCTGCTGGAAAAGCTGAACCAGGCCGTGGCCCTCAAGCGCCAGCGCGAGGAGCGCCTGCGCAAGGCCGAGGAGCGCGCCCGGCTCGAAAAGCTGCAAAAGCACATCGGCTTCTAGGAGGACGCCGCGAGCCAGAAGCACACCACCCGCAGCGGGTGACACAATACAGGCCCCCGCCCAGGACGCCACCGGCTCCACCCCAGCCGGCCGCCAGGCAGGAGCCGCAGCAACCAAGACCCGGCCATGCAGCAGCATGGCCGGGAATTGGTGTTTTCGCCCGTTGAGTGGCCCAGAGGCGGAATAAAATATTGTTTTCTCTCCATTGCATTGAATATTCCCGTTTTTTGTTGACTCAAAATTAGTTTGTGTGAAAGAGAACAAGACGGGACCGGCGCACACCAGTCCATAAAAACGAAAGCCCGCTCCGGGCCGGACGTTCCTTGCGAACACTTCGGCCCGGCAACAAGCAGACCACGCCATATTCCGCCGGACGCGCAGCCGCCCCGGCGGACCGCCAGCACCCTGGGCACCGGACCGGGCTCTCCTGGCATCTCCCCTGTGGCGCAACGCGGCGGGCACGGCAGAGGCACACACGTTCCACCATGCGCGCAGGCCCCGCCTGCGCCAAGACCTCCCGGCCAAGGGCCGAAGGAAACCACCAGGGGCGGGCAAGCCCCTCCACCCCCAACCGGACCGCCCGGCCCGGCCCGGGCTCCCGGAAAGGAGCCAAACCATGCAAGATTCGGTCAAGGCGCTGATGGTGCCCATCGGCAAGTTCCCCACGATCAAGGACTCGGCGACGTTCTCCGAGGCCGTCGTGGCCCTGGAGCAGGCCCAGCAGGACTACCAGACAGGCAAACGCGAACAGCGCATCCTGCTGGTCCAGGACGAAAGCGGAAAGATCGTGGGCAAGCTCTCGCCCACGGACGTCATCCGGGGCCTGGAGCCCGACTTCGACAGGATCGTCGATCCCAAGGCCAGCAGCTTCATCAGCTCGGGCTACGTCATCGACTCCATGAAGGATCTGACCCGGCTGTGGTCCACCCCGCTGGACGACCTCTGCTCCACGGCAAAAAACGTCAGAATCAGGGACTTCCTGCGCAAGCCCGCAGCCTCGCAGGTCGTGAACATCGACGACTCCCTGAACAGCGCCCTGCACCGCTTCGTGCTCCTGCGCCACGACTCGCTGTTCGTCACCGACGGCAACAAGCTGGTCGGCCTGCTGCGCTTCTCCGACGTCTACCGCGAGATTGGCCGCAGAATAAAGGAAGTCTGCACGCTCTAGCCCGGACGGCCCGGCGCCGGGCTCCCCGGCCATGTGCTTCGGACAACTCGACCGCACGACGGCCCCTTTGTCACGGACCCACAACGCGAAACGCCAACGTTTCACCATGACCGGAGGTTTCCCCATGAGTGCAGCCCACGCGCACACCCCCGAGAACGACTACAGGGACGACAGCGAGCTCATGCTCGACGACCACGAACCCCAGGCCCCACAGCAGCCAGGCAAAACCATCATCATCAAGGTGCTGCTCGCCCTGGCCGTGGGCCTGGGCATCTACCTGCTGCCCACCCCCGCCAACCTGCCCGACGCCGGGCACAAGCTCCTGGCCCTGGTGGCGGCCATCATCGTCCTGTGGGTCAGCGAGGCCATCCCCATCGGCGTCACGGCCCTGTGCGCCGCCGCAGGCCTGATCCTGTTCGGCATCGAAAAGCCCACCGCCGCCTGGGCGCCCTTCGCCAGCCCGGCGGTCATGTTCGTACTCATGATCATCATGTTCGGCGTGGTGCTCAACGAGGTGGGCCTGGCCAACCGCCTGATGTATTACATCTTCAAGATCGCGGGCACCGGGGTCAAACGCCTGAGCTTCTTCATGGCCATCGGCTGCACCATGCTGGCCACCATCTTCCACGACGCCACGGTGACGGTCATCATGATCTTCGCCATGGTTCCGGTTTTGCGTGCCATGGGCCTGACCCCAGGGAAATCGAGCAACTTGGCTAAATTTTTCATCATCCTCATCCCCCTGGCCTCGTCGGCCGGCGGCTTCGGCACGCTGCTGGGCGGTGGCCGAAACCCCCTGGCCGTGGAGGTGCTGCAAAACTTCACCGAGGGCGCGGTGCGCATCGGCTTCGTGGAATACCTGATCATCCAGTTCCCGCTGACCATTCCCGTGGCCGTGGTCACCTGGGCCATCGTCTACGCCATCTTCCGGCCCAAGGAGAAGGAGCTGCCCGCCTCGGTGAAAATGGACAAGCTGCCGCCCATGCGCGGCAAGGAACTGGGCGTGACCATCATCTTCTCCCTGACCTTCGCCCTGTGGACCTTCTCGGACCTCACGGGCTGGCACGTCAGCGTGGTGGCGGCCCTGGCCCTGGCGGGCTTCTGCGGGCCCAAGTTCATCTCCTTCAAGACCATCTGCGACAAGTTCCCCTGGGAATCGTGGATCGTCTTCGGCGCGGGCGTGTCCCTGGGCGCGTCCATGCTCACCTCCGGAGCCGGAAAATACCTGGCAGAAACCCTGCTGCCCCTGCTCGACGGCCAGAGCGCGTTCGTGGTCTACTACGGTATGGGCCTGTTCGGCTCCATGCTCTCCAGCGTGATGAGCAACTCCGCCGCCGTGGCCCTGACCCTGCCCGTGACCCTGCCCATGGCCGAACTGCTGGCCATGTCGCCCAAGGCCGTGGCCCTGCTCTCGCCCATCACCACGTCCTTCATCATGCTGGTCATCGGCTGCCCCCCGACCATCATTGCCTACAGCACCGGCTACTTCAGCCAGATGGACTTCATCAAGGTCGCCGTGCCCTGGTGTCTGGCCCTGCTGCTGGTTGCGGTCCTCGGCGTTATGACCTATTGGCCTCTCATAGGGTTCTATTAGGCACAGGGCGGGCGGCGCGCGGCGAGGCGGCGCCGCCCGCAGGAAACGCAACAACTCCCGCCGACACCGTGCCGGGAGAGAGACACAAGGAGAATGCCATGACCAACGACACCCCAAAGCTGCTGCTCGTGGACGACGAGGAGCGCTTCCGCACCACCCTGGCCAAGCGCCTGAAGGAAAGCGGCTTCGCGGTGCAGACCGTGGGCAGCGGCATGGACGCCCTGGCCCTGCTGGCCAAGGAGCCCTGCGACGCGGTCGTCCTGGACATCCGCATGCCCGGGCTCTCGGGCATCGAGACCCTGGCCGAGATCCGCAAGAACCACATCGGCGTCGAGGTCATCCTGCTCACCGGTGACGCCGATGTGCCCAGCGCCATCGAGGGCATGCGCCTGGGCGCCTTCGACTACCTCATGAAACCCCATGACTACGACAGCCTGCTGGAAAAGCTGAACCAGGCCGTGGCCCTCAAGCGCCAGCGCGAAGAGCGCCTGCGCAAGGCCGAGGAACGCGCCCAGCTCGACCGGCTGGAAAAAACCATCCGCTTCTAAGTCGGCACCAACCGATACCACCGGGCGCCCCCTCGCGTCGGCCATGCGCCGGGGGCGCCCGGATTTTCAGACTCTGGACATCCGGGCCGCCCACCCGGTACAGTACACCGAACACCCGCTGAACCGGAGGCGGCCATGGCCGGGAACCGGCGCGACGAAACACCAGGGCAGCAGGGGCCCCGCCCCATCAAGGCCCTGCACCACCTGCCCCGGGGCAGGAACGCCTGGAATCCGCCGTTCATGAAGAAATGGTGGTTCTGGCCCGCCTGCATCGGCGGGCTGGTCCTGCTGAACATGCTGGCCAGCCTGGTCCACCGGCTGCTCGGCGCATGACGCCCCCAACGGCCCGCCCCCGGAACCCGGCCCCGGGCTCCGCCACGGCTCCTTGAATCCGCACAGAGTCCACCGCCTGCTGGCGACCCCCCCTTCCCAAGGGACCAGGCAGACGCACGAGGTCAGCCCATGCCCAATCTCGCCCTGAACCGCAAACGAAAGGTCTTCATCCTCTCGGTCCTGCTCTATTCCACCTTGCCCGCCGTACTGGTGGGCCTGCTGGCCTTCGCCTACGCCCTGAAGGACATGGACAGGGAAATCGAGGCCCGCTCCACCGAATACTTCCAGCTGCTCACCCACAAATACGCGACCATCGTCGATCTCTCCCTGGCGGACCTGGCCCGCACCGTGGCCCTGGTGGCCGACCTGCACTCCCTGGACGAACTCCAGCGCCCCGGAGCCCTGGAAGCCGTCTTCGGCACCGTGAGCCAGAACTTCAGCCACCTTTTCGAAGACATGGGCGTGCTGGGGCCCGACGGGCGGCACCTGGCCTACGCAGGCCCCCACGACCTGCAAGGCAGGGACTACAGCAAGGAACCCTGGTTCCAGGAGGTCATGGCCAAGGGCCGGGTCGTGAGCAACGTGTTCCTGGGCTACCGGAACTCCCCGCACTTCGCCATCGCCGTCAAACGCCAAAGCGCCGGCCGGACCTGGGTCCTGCGCGCCTCGGTCAACGCCTTCCACTTCAGCTCCCTGCTCGACGGCGAACGCTTCGGGCGCACCGGCGAGGTCTTCATCCTCGACCCGCAGGGCCTGCTGCAAACCCGCTCCATGATGTACGGCGCCATGCTGCGCCCTGTGGACCAGGACCTGGCCGACGCCGTGGCCGCAGCCGGGGATGGCGTCCTGCGCCGCCCCAGCCAGGGCATGGACCTGCTGTTCACCGTGTCGCGGCTGGCCTCCAAGCCCGAATGGGCCCTGGTGGTGCAGCAGGAGGAACGCGAGGCCCGCCAGGCCTGGGCCACCAAGCTCAAGACCTTCAGCGTCGTCTTCGCCCTGGGCATCCTGGCCATCGCGGGCGGCGCGGCCTGGGCCCTGCGCATCCTCTTGCGGCGCATGGAACGGCTCGACAAGGAAAAGAACGTCTTCGACGACCAGATGATCCAGTCCCAGAAACTCGCGGCCATCGGCCAGCTCTCCGCAGGCATCGCCCACGAGATCAACAACCCCCTGGCCATCATCGGCGAAGAGGCCGGCTGGATGCAGGACCTGCTCAAGCGCGAAGCCATGAGCCAGTTGCCCGAAATGGTCGAAATCCAGGACTCCCTGCGCGAGATCGTGGTCCAGGCCGGACGCTGCAAGGAAATCACCCACAAGCTCCTGAGCTTCGCCCGCAAGATGGACTCCACCATCCGCGACGTGGACGTCAACGCCCTGGTGGACGACGTGGTGGGCATGCGTGAACGCGAGGCCACCCTGGACAATATCCAGATCGTCAAGGACCTGGCCCAGGACCTGCCCATCATCCACAGCGAACCCTCGCTGCTGCGCCAGGTGCTGCTCAACCTCGTCAACAACGCCATCGACGCCCTGCCCAAGGGCGGCGAGATCACCGTGCGCACGGCCAAGGGCGAACAGGGCGGCCTGTCCTTCTCCGTGGCCGACAACGGCATCGGTATCCCACAGGAAAACCTGGAAAAAATCTTCGACCCCTTCTTCACCACCAAGCTGCCCGGCAAGGGCACCGGCCTGGGGCTGTCCATCTGCCACGGCATCATCCAGAAACTGGGCGGCACCATCTCCGTGACCAGCCAGCCCGGGCAGGGTACGGCCTTCCTGGTCCACCTGCCCGCCCAGGCCCCGCCCGAGCCGCGCTAGGGGGCTTGGGCTTGGGCTGAAGAGACCGGGAGAGGGGGGAGCGGGGGAATTTGTCATTCTTCGCAAGGGCGCCAAAATCCCCCCGCTCCCCCCTCTCCCGGACCCACACCCCCCTCACCCCCAAAATGCGCTCTCGGGGGAAGGGTTGGGGGGTTTTTGGGGTTGGGGGAAGGGGCATGGAAAACGCCGGGGTTGTCCCATGGCCAGACCAGACCCGAAAACCACCGGGCCGGATTCCCTTGCGGGAATCCGGCCCGAGGCTTTTCTCCGGCCTTGACCAGAGCGTCCCCATCCCCCCGCCCTGCCCCCGCTCCGGGTGGTTGCGGCGCTTCGCCGCAGCCACCCGGGGCGGCGTATGGGGTCGAGGGGCCCCCGGCCCCTCGCGGGGGTCCAGGGGGCAGCGCCCCCTGG